>CAWUIU010000120.1:0-8813 GCA_963922285.1 uncultured Oligoflexia bacterium
TCTTCTAATTTTGCTCTTTATACAAATATTTCAGATCGTGTGATGAATGTTTTGGCTCGCTTTGCTCCAGTTATTGAAATCTATTCTGTTGATGAAGCCTTTCTTGATTTATCTGGCTTACAAGTTGACTTCCTCGAGTATGCAAGAGAAATTCGTGACACTGTTTATCGTGAGGTTGGAATTCCTGTTAGTGTTGGAATTGCTCCTACAAAGACGCTGGCAAAAATTGCTAATCATATTGGCAAACGTTCGAAGAAGGCAAATGGGGCTGTTGTCTTATTAGAAGAGAGGTTGCAAAATATCGCCCTTGAGAGAGTTGAAGTTGAAGACATATGGGGAATAGGACGTAAGAACTCTTTAAAACTTAGAAATATTGGTATTAGAAATGCCTTACAGTTTAAGAATTATAAGAATGAATTTCAGATACAAAAGATTTTCACAAAACTAGGGCGAATGACCCAGGATGAACTACGTGGAATTTATTGTTTTGAATTAGAAACCATTATTGAAAAAAAGAAAGAGATTATGTGTTCACGTAGTTTTGGCAGTAACGTCATTAGTTTAAATGAATTGAGAGAGTCAGTTGCTAATTATGCAACTAGTGCTACTAAAAAAATGCGTGCCCAGGGAAGTTCATGTGCAGTGATTGAAGTTTTTTGTCGTAGCAACCCTTATGCAGAATCACATGAGCAATACGCGGCTCGCTCCTATCACAAGTTCTTATCGCCAACATCGGATACCAGAAAGGTCATTAAATATGCTCTGAGTATTTTAGATGATCTTTTTAAGTTAGGTATTGTTTATAAAAAAGCGGGAGTTTGTTTAAGCTCATTTGAAGACAGTGACAATTATCAACCAGCACTCTTTGAAAATGCTGACGATGAAAAATCAGTTACATTAATGAAGGTCGTTGATCAAATTAATGCTCGAGAGGGCTATTGTGCCATCCACTCCATGGCCTGTGGAGTTGATAATAAGTCGTGGGCAATGAAGAGAGAGCATTTATCACCTCGCTATGTGACTGGTTGGACAGAGCTCAAAAAAGTTCACTAATTATCTAAAATCGCATGTTCCAAGAAAATTTGATGACGAGAAAAATATCAAATTAATGATCGTAATATCAGTCACTTAAATTAATAAAACCTTTGATTTACTCAATTTCTTAAGGAAGCTTTGTAAAATGAAGAAATAGTGTTGTGGTACTTTTAATCAAAATAATGGAACAATTGTCTTTGGTATGCATGGACATACTGGAAGTTACGCTATTTATGATATTGATACGACTCTAAAAGTTACCACAAATGGTGAAGAATTCTATAATTTAGAAACAGACTTCTTTCATAATACATCTTCTAAAAACTTATGTGTTGATCTCAAAGATAATATCATTGTAGATAATAACTATACTCATGGTGCGCAATGTATGCGAGACTTGCTTATTCAAGTTGGTGGGAACTTAAACTTTTCTCAAGGTGCTGGTGGAGCAAGACATATAACTGAATACTTCTCAACAGATATTGAAATGAATGGTAGAGGAGCGTAGTTTGTGGGGTTAAGTTATAGTACTGGTTTCTTGGGAGGGATAAACTCAAACAACTTTCCTCATGGGTTCTTAATTAACAACGGTACTTTTATCCCTTAATTCCAATCTTCATCACTACTTCTAGGAAGTGTTTTTGGTGGATAATAGAGCTCGCTAGGATCAGGAAATAACTCGTCTTTTGTAAGTGGTAAGTTGTTATCGTCAACAACAGTGTCATCAACTGGTACCCAATCATCGACAGACTCTGGAAGTTTTTCAGGGGCAATATAATTACTATCTTTTTCAGGGAAAAGATCAAAAGTAATCTTCTGAATCTCCTCGCGTGCTTTATGTAAACCTTGATCATAAAGTGTAACAAAGTCCTTATCTTCTTTTGGCTTGTTTATTGGTGCATAGAAATTTATAAAACGAGTGTAGGACTTTAAGTGAATGAGTAATTGGGTAATATTGTTCTTAAAGAAAGTATCAACTTCTTCAGATGAATTTGAAAGAACGAAGTCAATCCATGGGGTTATAATTCTTAGACTTCTTTCGATATTACGAATTTCAGAATCTTTAGTGGCTATTTTCTTGGTCAGAAAACGTTGATACTTAGAATAGCCTGAACTCGTTATAACTTCCCCTAGATCTTGCTTAAGCCTATTTGAAATGTAGATTGAAAATACTCTCTCTTCTTTTATTTTGTTGTTAATTGCTTCATCAAAATCTTTGATTACTTTGTGCGAGACAGTCTTTAACCCTTTGTTCAAGCTTAAAGATTTATTAAGAACATAGAGTGTGATTTCATCTTCGTATTCTGGAAGTATAACTTTAAAGCGATTTAAGAACTTATTTATAATCACTTGCCTTTCTTCTTTTGTACCTTTCAGGTCATATCCATACTCTTCCATTAAAAGAGAAGTCATTTTTGGAATCTGATCACTTATAATGAACGTCTTACCAAAAGAAGATAAAGTAAAGATAAGTAACAAAAAGTATCTATTCATTTAGAGCCTCTTTAATCACATATTTTCCAGTACTATTTTTTATCATATAGAACTTGTCTCGATAAGGTATGATGAGCTGATTGTTGAGAATACTAATGTTTGAAACAAACTTTAAATCACTTCTTTTTATTAATTTCTTTGTCTTTAAGTCAAACTCGACAACTTCAGAAATCTTCTTTGTCGCTCCTTGGATGCGAGAAACGAAGAATACGTTATCATTACTAAGTTCACATATAAGCGAATGAGAAGGGCCTATGTTCGCACTAAAGATCTCCGTAAACGTATCTTCTTTATATAGAGAAAAGGAAGTTGAGTTTGAGAGTAAGTCAGACTCCATGGCAATGATTTTATCATTTAAACAGAGAGTGAATCGCTTTGATGTTGAACTTGCTCGAGTTACAATCGATCGGTTTTTATCTTTTAAATTAATCCTAAGAATACCCTCAATTTTTTTATCATTAAGATCAGTATAGAAGAGCTCATTATTATGAATAATTACTTGTGGTTGATAATAAGGCCGACGGGAATTAAGTCTTATCGATAGAATTTTAATGTTCTCTGGAAACTTTAAAACTTCAATGATTCTCTTTCGTTGATCATAGAATTGAATATACTTTCCGTTATCAAATGATTGGGGGGCAACACCCTTTCCTAGATTAATCACCTGTTGTTTTTCAGATCTAAAGAGATAAATATTTCCATTCTTAGAGGGAGTTAAGTAGTTGTGGGGCATTGGTATTTGCCAAATTAGATGGTCGGCTTCATTAACTTTACTGGTCGTATATTCGTTGTAGTCATCAGATGTGACAATTTCAAATGCTTTAAAATTGGTTGTAAATGCGAGATCTTTTAAGCCTTTCTTGTATATTGTAAATTCATTAGAGTCGCCAAGATAACGAATATTCTTTGTATTTTGCTTTCCTGTAAATTCCATTAGCATCGTTCTGGCAGAACTACTTAAAAGAATCATGAATGTTAAAAAAAGTTTAATAGATACCATTTAACGTCCATGTTTGGAGTGGGTGATAGCTTTGATATCTTGTTACGGCAGAGTAAATCTTTGGCCATTCAATTAATCGTGGAGAGTGTAAATCATCAATTGCCGTTCTTATTGTAAATTGAAATAGTTCTCCAGACTTCATAAAGCCATCAATTATAAAAGGTATAGCCTGGCATTTTCCTAATGATGTTGTTTGAAAGTGTTGAGGGTAGAGATCTTCTAGACAGCCAAGTCCATGAATGATTCCTCGCTTATTCTTTTCAAGGAAAAATCGAGCACTTGAGACACTAGATATTGAAGAGGTTTTTACTTCATACAATTCTCTTAAACGATCAACAAGTGCTTGGTCAAATGTATTAAATCGATTTTTATAATACTGAAAGTTTAGAGTTCCTTGTGTATAAACTTCTAAAATTTCTTTATTATCGAGAATAACTTTTTGAGGGCAGTCAAATCGTAGACACTTGCGATCTTTTGGTACGACCCAACAATTTGTACGATACTTTAATCTTGCCGGATTATAAACTCCTGGTGCTTCAATCTTGCACGTGGGCCTTGAGTCATTTAGCTTGCTTAGAAATAAAATATTGCTAATGACATTGTTTTGTGAGTAAGAGAGGCTCGGGTGATTCCCTGGTACATAGGGATAACAGTTTTCTTTTTCTTTATTTAATGGATTTTTGTAACATAGTTTTAATGGCCATTTCTCCTCTTCTTTGGTTTTAATGTATGTTGAATAGATACTGGAGAAAGCAGGAAAAACACAGTTGTTAGTATTTTCAGGAATACTTTTTTTTTGTTCTAGGTGCGCGACAATTCTATTAAAATTTATAACACTAGGATTACTAACTTGAAATGGGCAATCTTTGTAATCAGTAAATAACTTTGAGTTTAAAAGTGCATCAGAGATTGATCGACAGTCAGGCATTGGAACCAAGGCTGATCCTTCATTAATACCGTTGTAGAGACATGCATTAGGGAATTTTCTAAGGGTATTTGCACATTGTAAGTAATGACGATCTTTAGTCATATCCTTCTTGATAAGTGTTTCGCACTTATATTTCATTTTATACCTTGGCTCTTGCTTGTTGATAACAAGACCCCATGTATCTTGAGCAACATAGTTGCTACAGAATAGTTTTTTTGAATTTAAGTTCTTACATACATTATTAAAGTAAGAAAATTGATAGTCGCTAAACTTTGCTAGGAAGGCATCCTTTTCCCTTCGAAGTGTCGCAATTCTAGCTCTCTCAGGAATACCAATATTTGGATTTTGTTTTAATCGATCATTTTCAAAGATTGAATAGAGTATTTTTTCGACACGTGAACAAATATGAGGAGTGTCAGTTGATTTCGACCACTTTTCCCATTGGCCGTAACATGCCTGCTTATTTGCAGGTGGCTCTGGCGTTATTCTCTTTAATGTTGATTCTAAACTTTCAAGTGTAAATAAACTTTTCTTTTCTTTTAGCTCTCCACACTTATTTTTAAAAAAGAGTTCAGTAAAGTTAGAAAGCTCCATCAATGCTTTCCTGTTTTGTGTACTCGTTTTAACATCAACTTCAACTTTATCAATCTTCTTCTTTTTTAAAAAAAGAGTTTCATCTTCTAAAAAAATAAAAAGAGAACAAGGGTCATCCTTAAACATTTTTTGATAGGAAGGAGGAGAGAAGTAGAGAATTGATTCTAGTTGTCTCTTTGACAAAGTAATAATAGCATCACTTGGAGTTGCCGCTAGATCATCTGCAGATTGAGACCTTGATAATGATAGGTTCTTATTTCGATTTACTGTTTTGAGTTCTTTAAGAAGAGAAGGAAAAGATGGCTCTGCTGAAAAAGCAGAGCCAGATATAAAAACACTAATCAATAGATTTAGCAAGAATTGATGCCACATCCTCAATTTCAAGGTTCTCCGTATTTGTTTTGTCACTAACTCCACCCTTAAAGTTAATCATACAGAAAGAACATGAAGTCGCCAACTTAGGTGCTTTAGTTTCACCTACGTGTTGTAATCTATTATCTACCATGTGACCGCCTTCTTCAATCTCGTACCACATGTTTCCTCCTCCCATTCCACAGCAAAGGGCAGTATCTTTAGATTTCTCCATTTCCTTGATGTTAGCTCCAGCTGCTTTTAGAATTTCACGAGGCGCATTGTATTCACCATGGTGGCGTCCAAGGTAGCATGGATCATGGAAAGTAAGCTCTTCATCAACCTTCTTATTAGGAGTTAATTTACCTTGTTTAATAAGTTCTGCAAGAAGTTCTGTGTGGTGAAGTGTTTCAAAATCACCATCATCAAATTTTGCGTATTCCTTACCAATTGTATGTAGACAGTGAGGACAGTGAGTAACAACTTTATCGAAGTCGTACTGTCTCATATTTGCAATATTTTCAATTGCTATTTCAAAGAATGAGTAATCATCACCAAATCTTCTGATTGGATCACCATTACATTTCTCAGTTTTACCCATAACAGCAAAGCTAACACCAGCCTTCTTTAGAAGCATAACCGTGTCTTTTACAACTTTCTGATTAGAAGCATCATATGATCCTGCACAACCAACGTAGTAGAGGAAATCAACTTTCTTACCTGATTCAATGACTGGAACATCAAGACCATCCGCCCACTTGAATCTGTCATCTTGCGAGATTCCCCAAGGGTTACCGTTAACTTGTACCTTTTGAACTGCTGTTTGAGCATCCGCAGGAAGGTCTCCTAGAGTTAATGCTTTGTATCTCTTAGCTTCCATGATGATATCGACGTGCTCAATATTTGCAGGGCATTCTTCCATACAAGCTCCACACGTCGTACATGAGTCTAGCTCTGCTGAAGAGTAAGTTCCTTTTTCCCAGAAGTCAGCATCTGCTTCACCAGCAGCTCGTGTTTCAAAAGCAAGATCACGAGCTTTCGTAATTATTTTTTTAGGATCAAGTGGTTTGTCAGAAGCATTTGCAGGACAAACTTGAGTACATCTTCCACATTCAACACAAGTCAAAAGATCAAGTCTGTTCTTCATTGAAAGTTCTGAAAGTTTGCCAAGACCAAATGTTTCAGCATTTTCATCTGTAAAGTCCATTGGGTCTAATACTGCACCTCTCATCTTTGGTGTAAGAAGAGCAGCTACAGGTAGCATAAAAATATGTGAAAATTTTGAGTGACCAATTGATGCGACAAATGCCATTGTATTTGCCATATGGATCATCCACATTGCACGGTAAATATAAGCCCAAGTCATGTCCGATAGACCAAACATCGAAAAGATCCAACCAAGGAAGTATCCAACAGGTGACCATGTTGCTTCATTTACTGGCATGCCAGTTCCCATTATTCTTACACCTTCAATGAGGTAACCAAGAATAACAAGAGCGGCTAGCATTGCGTACATGAAGAGTTCTCTCTTGGGTTGAGTTGCTTCAAGATAGGCAGGCTTCTTTATATATCTTCTCTTATAGGCGAGACCTAAACCAGCAAGAAGCATAAGTCCGGCCATATCCGCTAAGAAAGAAACAATTATATAAACAGGACCTTTATAGATTTTAAAAGGAGTGTCTGCATGAATTGCTACTAAGTCTGTTGCGATCCAAAGAATAACAAAGCCCCAGAAGATAAGTGCATGAAAGACTTTTACTTCAGTAAACCTAGGAACCTTTCCTGTTAAAAGAGCTGTTCTAAAAAAACTTCCCCAATTTAATTTTTCAGGAAGAAGTTTTTTTACACCCTTCATTCCTTGGCCAGCAGTGACAAAAACAAATTTGTCGTAGAAGCCCTTAATCATTATTCCCATTGATGCGAAAAAGAGAACATACATGACAACCTTAAAAGATGTTGGAATATTCCAAAATATCTCCCGTGTTGCCTCAGTAGCAATGTGATCCATAAATAACTTTCCTTGTGACGAGTTACTAATTACTATGAAATTAGGTATATATATATTATTCTAATAGATAATATTTAATAACACATTATATTATATTTTACCCGATATTTTTACTTGAGTAACTTTAAATTGAGATGCAAATGCCAATAAAAAAAATTATATTGATACTAGCGCTTTTGGTAATGTCATGCGCTAGGCAAAAGACAATTAATTTACAAGAGCATAGTTATAATCAATTTCCGTCTAAGGTGATTATTCTACAGGTTCCTGGATTATCGCAAGATCATTTTAGCTATATTACCTTTAGTTCAGAGACAATAGGTAAACAAGCCAATGTTGATCGAATGAGCTGCTTTGGAAATATGTGGAGCTATAATCTTGTTGAAATGATGCCTTCAGTTAATCAGGGCGTTATTTCCCAAATGAATGGAAGCCCTGGTTCTGATAAGAAATGTGACGCATATCAAAAGATACCTGTCTGGACTCCATTGCAGGGCTTTGATTATAAGAGTGCCTACCTTGAAAGAGATGGCTCAATTTATGATGAAGCCATAAGTTGTAATCAAGAGTTTTTCAAAGATATTTCAGTGATAAGTTCGTTGCCAAAATCATCAACGGATCCGCAAGATGGGTTTCATTTTCAACACAAAATTAGTCTCAGTAACGGACAAAGACAAAAAGACTTAACCTGTTCGAAGGGGAGTTGTTTTTCAACTACAGCCGATAATTTTTCAGCGGTTTGGAAGTCGATGAAAAATATCAAGAACAGAATGATGTTAATAACTGATTACTCACTTTATAACTCGATTAAAGAAAATAATAAGGAAAAGTTTTATTCTTCAATCTCTGACATTAATGAAATTGTAGGTAAGATTATTCGTGAGATTGTTGAAATTGATAAGGATACACTTTTTGTCCTGTCTTCAACTAATAGCTATCAGATAGATTGGAAGAACAATATAGACTGGAATAAATTCTCGATTAAGAGAAATCTATCACGTAGTTTAACTAGTCCTGTTTGGTCAAAGGGCGCGATGGCCGAAAACTTTTGTGGTACTTTTAGAGAATATGAATTCTTCAAAAGAGTTTTTTATCGTTCTGAAAAAATTGAATTTCCTCTGAAAGACTTTTTTGGTTTTTAAAACAAATTTACTCGGGAATATTTTACTTCTTTAAGCAGCATTTTAGTCAGATGCTAAAATAAAAATAATAAATTAAAAAACAAGGATTGTTTTATGCGAAACAAGATTTTCTTAGCAGTCACATCATTTATTATTGGCCTTTCATCTCAGGCTACGGCACTTGATGATTTACTTTATCAAACACCTAAAGGGACATTTTTTGGTAAATCTTCATTTATCTATGAAACAAAAAAAGAAGAAGGCGAACAAACAGGTGGCTCA
>CAWUIU010000121.1:0-8808 GCA_963922285.1 uncultured Oligoflexia bacterium
TGCGAGCTCTTTTACTTCGCTTGCCACAACAGAGAACCCTTTACCAGCCTCGCCTGCTCTCGCTGCTTCAATCGTAGCATTTAAAGCGAGTAGATTAGTCTGCTGAGCTATTGAAGATATAACTTTAATAACATTTCCAATCTCTTCCGAATAATTACCAAGCTTTTCCATTAAGTGGTTCGATTCTCCAGACTTCAACTTGGCGTCATTCGAAAAACTCGAAGCTTCATATGCAGACTTCGAGATATCTTTTATAGACTCAGTCATCTCTTCAGTATTTATACCAACATTTTGAATTCCGGCAGTAATTTCTTCGACAGCGGTCGAAGCAGATTGCGATTGCACTAATGTATTATTAGCACTCTCAAGCATTTGTGAAGATGTCGTCGTTAACTCATTAGCTGATTTCAAAATATTTTTAGCGGCTTCCTCAAAAGTATTTACCAGGTTGTTATATGCCAATTTTTCCTTCGTTAAATCAGTAGCATACTTTACAACTTTATATACCTTTCCGTTTAAATCAAAAATAGGATTATAAGAAGCATTTATCCAAATCTCATTTCCATTCTTACCAACTCGTTTATACTCACCTGAGTCAAAAATACCACGATTTAGCTTATCCCAAAAAAGTTTATATTCATTAGATGACTGATATTCAGACTCACAAAAAATTCGATGATGCTGACCTTTGATTTCGTCAAGTTTATAACCTACGGTATTAAGGAAATTATCATTAGCAGATATAATTGTTCCGTCTAAATTAAACTCAATAACAGCCTGAGACTTATCTATTGCACTTAGTTGACTTTCAAAATCCGACTTTCGATTTTTTTGTTCTGTTATATCTGAAGCAAACTTAACAACTTTTACAGGTCTTCCTTCAGCATCAAATATAGGATTATAAGTAGCATTAATCCAAATCTCTTTACCCGTTTTTGTAATTCTCTTATATTCTCCGGACTCAAACTCTCCATTTCCTAATTTGCGCCAAAAATTAGTATATTCTGGTGACTCTGTATACTCACTATCGCAAAAAATTCGGTGATGCCTACCTTTTATTTCTGAAAGAGAATAATCTAGTGTACTTGTAAAATTATCATTCGCCGTTATTATAGTACCATCTAATTCAAACTCAATAACTGCCTGAGATCTACTGATAGCATTAATCTTTCCTTCAAAGTCTGCTCGATCTTGTTTTTGTTGTGTTACATCTGTAGCAAACTTAACGACTCTGATAGGATTTCCATTATCATCAAAAATAGGATTATAGGAAGCATTAATCCAAATTTCATCTCCGGCTTTTGTGATACGTTTATATTCTCCCGAGTCAAACTCTCCTTCACTTAACTTAGTCCAAAAGTTCTTATACTCCAGAGTATTTGTGTAAGAGTCATCACAAAATATACGATGATGCTTTCCTTTAATTTCCTCTAAACGATAGCCTACTGCACTCAAAAAATTATCATTAGCAGTTATGATTGTACCATCTAGCTCAAATTCAATGACAGCTTGCACCCGATTTAAAGCCTCAACTAGTTGACTATTATAAATTAAAAGATCTTCATTTAAATCACAGTTTTTCTTTAGTTCACCCATAACAACCTTTTTATAAGTTAAATTAATATCATATTGCTTATCGACTAAAAGTAAAAAAAAGTAATTTAATTTTTATTAGAAATATAACAAAAAAAATACTAAATTACTCAAGTAGCTCAAAGCATTTATACTAAACTTACTAGACAAGAAATCTTTTATTAAAGACGGTCTTTAAGCATAATTAAATTACAAGGTCTCACCCTATTATCAAGCTGATCCTTGGCTACTTTTGTCCACATATCTTTTACAGCCCCCTTACTCCCAGGAGCAACAAAAACGATCTTGCCGTTAGAAACACCACCAAAGGCGCGAGACTGAATAGTTGAAGTTTTTATGAACTCATAACTTAATGAACGAAACAATTCTCCAATTCCTGAAATTTCTTTGTCAAGGAGTGGTCTAATTGACTCTGGAGTAACATCTCTGGATGTAACTCCCGTGCCACCAGTCGTAAAAATCACATCTACATCTTCTCGAATAAGCCAATTACTAATTGCAGCTCTGATTTGATATTTATCATCAAGAACAATTTTTCTTTCAACAAAGGTATGTCCATCAGCCTCAACCATTTCTTTAAACACAGCTCCGACATCATCTGTTGCCTCAGTTCTAGTGTCAGATATTTTAAGAAGTACTATATTTTGTTTAATAAATTCACGATCACTCATAAATACTCCGTATTTTGAGATTTTAATGATCCTACTCAACTCAAGCTAGGGGGCAAAGTCTACTCATTACTTAGGCTAACATCAAAATTGTAGAGAGAAATGATCTTCATTTCCTAAACTGATTTTCCAAAAATTTATTCTTGATAAGTAAATAATCAAAAAATAGTTGTTTCACAACACAACATTAAGGATGACACTTACTCCTTATCTACTTTTAAAAAATAAATATTTCTTAGCACAAGCTGCAGACATTATCAGTACATAAATCTAACAATCACGAGGAAGACCCTCTACAACAATGATGTATTTTTAGACTACTATAAATCGCATCAATTTTAACATGAGTTCACAAATGGTTTCATTTCATTGATTAACTGTTATTTACAGTTTTTCAACTTGAATTTCTGCTGTATATCGTGCCTGCTTAATCAAAGCACTAAGTTCAATAATCAACCTTCTTATTCGAGTGCTTTCAATCTCTAAACCAATTGATTCATCCTCTCTTACCAGAGTAAAGTTTGTTAATTGTTTTGTACGAGGATTTTTTAGCTTGATTTTTAAATCCTTTATTTCACTTACTTTAATAGGAGAAAATACATTTTTTTCTTTATGACTAAGTAATAATGGAAAAATTGCTATCTTATTTTTTTTATATTTTGCTTCAAAAAATAATTCTTTTTCATTTGCAACTTTGTGATTGTGTTTACCACTGTCTTTATGATCATGTTTTGCCTCACTCAAGACTCCACCGTTAGGAGCAGGAGGGAGAACACCAGGAACACTATGGTCACCATGAGCAAAAACATTTAGATGTATTACCATACTAATTAAAATTAACATTTTCATAAATTCTCCTTGTCGCTATTATTAATCTTTATAACATATCTTTCTGCAGACTTTCTTCCAAATTTATAGAATACTGCAGGTGTTACCCACATATCAAGAATTGTGGAACTAAAAAGTCCTCCAACAATCACAACGGCAACAGGATAAAGAATTTCTTTTCCTGGTGCTCCTTTAGCGAAAAGTAAAGGAACAAGGCCTAGGATAGCCGATAGTGCGGTCATTAAAACTGGTACAAGTCTCTCTAGAGATCCCCTTACAATCATTTCTTTACAAAACGCTTCTCCTTCAACAGACATTAAATGTAAATAATGTGAAATCATTAATATACCATTTCGAGAGGCAATTCCAAACAAAGAGACAAAAGCTACAATAGATGCAAGAGAGACTGTTTTATCTGTTAAGTATATTGCAAATATACTTCCTATTACTGCCAATGGAATACTTAACATAACTTGAAATACAATAAATCCAGAAAAGAAGTGGCCATATAACAATATGAAAATAGCAACAACTGCTACTACTCCCGCAACAAGCATAAGTTGAGAAGACTCTTTTTGACTCTTATACTGGCCATCAAACTTGAGATAATACCCTTCTGGAAAACTAACCTCATCTTCAACTCTCCTTTTTATATCTTTTACCACCTTATCTAAGCCTCTTCCAGAAACATTCGCTTGTACAATTATTCGTCTTTGCATATTTTCACGATTAATTATATTAGGTCCAACAGATTCATAAACATCTGCTATTTTACTTAATATTACCTTCTCCCCACTAGGCATAATTTTTATTACTAAATTTTTTAAATTATCAATAGATGATCGGGATTCTTCATTTAAACGAGAAAAGACATTTATAACTCTTTGACCAGATATAACTTGAGCCACATTTTCTCCTTGTAGAGCAAGTTCAAGTCTATCTGAAACTTGACCAATGTTTATATTATACTTTTGGGCATCCTCCCTGATAAAGTAAGATTTTATTTGTGGAATTTCGACCTGTTTTTCTATCTGAGTATCAACGAGTCCATCAATTTTTGAAATAGAATTATATACTTTATTGGCTAAGACTTTCAGTTGATCTCTCTCTGGTCCAAATATTTTCAATGCTATTTGTGCATTTACTCCAGAAAGCATATGATCTAATCGATGAGATATTGGCTGCCCGACATTAATACTCGCATTTGGTAGTGCTTCTTGTAGTTTAACTCTAATTTCTTTTAACACTATTTCTCGCCTTCTCCCCTTGTTTAGGTAAAAGTCGACATCAATTTCACTTGTATTGACTCCTTCAGCATGTTCATCTAATTCAGCTCGTCCCGTCCTTCGACTCACATGCTTAACTTCAGGTAAACTCTTGATTATATTTTCTGCAACTAGTCCTTTCTTGTTAGAGTAATCAAGGGATACTCCAGGAGGAAGAATGACAGAAATCATTGCAGTTCCTTCATTAAATTTAGGAAGAAACTCCTTATTTAACCTTGGTAGCAATGTCAAAGCACCGATAAAGAGAACTGTGGTCGGCAGAATAATGAGAATTGGTTTTTCTAAGAGCTTCACTATTATTTTTGAGTCAATATTTTTTAAAAATTTAACAATCTTAACTTCTTCAGATTCAGACATTCCTTTTATTTTTGGTAACAAGTATGAACAAAGTACAGGAGTTAGGGTTAAGGAGACAATCATTGAAGCTGTTAACGACACGATAAAAGATATCCCCAACGGTATGAAGAATCTTCCTCCTAGCCCTCCTATAAAAAAAAGAGGAATAAAAGAGAGGATAACGATTAAAGTTGCAAAGACAATAGAACTTCTAACTTCTTTACTTGCAGAATAAATTACCCTTAAGCTTAAAACAGGTTTATCTCGTAAGTTATTTTCTTTGAGCCTTCTATAAATATTTTCGACATCGACAATAGCATCATCTACTAGCAAACCAACTGCAATAGCTAAACCACCTAACGTCATCGTATTAATTTCTAAATTAAAAAGATAAAAGACAATGGAAGTTAAGGCAAATGACATAGGAATTGCAGTTAGAGTAATGAAGGTTGTTTTAAAGTTAAACAAAAAAACAAATAAAATAATTGCGACCAAAACAGCTCCGTCTCTCAATGCCTCTTTCACATTTTCAACGGCATGATCGATGAAAGTAGCCTGTTTAAAAAGATTCTTATTAATCTCAACTTCTTTAGGAAGAGATTTTTCAATTTCAGACAAAGCTGCATTTATCTGCTCTGTAAGTTTTAAAGTAGAAGTACCTGGTTGTTTCTTTATAGCGAGAATGACTCCTCCTCTTCCATCAATACTGGCATCCCCCCTCATTAGTTGCTTTCCAACAGTAACTTGAGCAATATCTTTTACCCTTACTGCTTCTCCCCTAAAAATTCCTACAACTGATTCTTCAATATCTTCTATATTCTCTACTCGTCCAAGATTTCTAATTAACATCTCTTTATCATTAATCGATACAAATCCGCCTGTTGAGTTCTCACTTATATGCCGTAAGTTACTATCGACCTCCTCAATTGATAGATTATGATTTCTTATTTTTCCTGAATCTAGCAGAATTTGAAATTGCTTAACTCCTCCACCGATGGGAATAACTTGCGAAATTCCGCTTATTGACAATAGTCTTGGTCTAATAGTCCAGTCAGCAATTGAACGAAGACTCATACCTGACATTTTCCCAGTTTTACTACTTAATCCAACAAGTTGTATCTCGCCCATAATTGAAGTTATTGGCCCCATTGTGGGGTTTAAACCTTTAGGAAGTGAGCCTTGAACCATGGCAAGTTTTTCAGAGACCAGTTGTCTATTTCTATATATATCAGTCCCCCAATCAAATTCCAGCCATACAATTGATAAGCCGACTCCAGAACTTGATCTTATCCGTTTAACGCCTGGTGTACCATTTAAAGCAACTTCAATTGGAAAGGTTACTAATGATTCAACTTCTTCCGGAGCAAGACCGTGAGATTCAGTCATTATAGTAACTGTCGGTCTATTTAGGTTAGGAAAAACATCCACAGGAAGTTTTACAAGTGTATAGATCCCTATTAGTAATGTAAAAATTGATATAACTAATACCGATCGTCTATTTTCTAATGAAATTTTTATTATATTATCAAGCATAATGAACCTACTCATGTACCCTATGAAAACTCAAATTATATCCCAAAGTCCTCTCTAGCTTTAGCTTTGCTTCTATATAGTCTAGCTTTCGTTTAAAAACTCTATTCTGTGCGTTAGATATTTTACGACTAGAATCAACAAGAGCGCTAGAGTCCTTAATTCCTTTTTTATACTCTGAAAAAGTTTGTTTATAGAGCTTATTGGCAAGTCTTTCATTCTGTTCTTCGTATTTTATTGTTTCCTCAAGTAACTTGATCCGTCCAAACAGATTATTGACAAGTATTTTTAAATTTATCTTTTCATCCTGTTGCTTAAAATAATGCTTACGCTTATCCAGATTATGTATTTCTTGCTTTTGTGAAGTTCTACGACCAGAATAGAACTCCCAATTTAATGAGACTGAAACTTTAGATGACCTCATATCTGAACTTATTCCGGTTTCTATTTCGTCGAGATATCCATGTTCTGCTTTAAGATCAACTCGAGGTAGCCATTCAGCAGTAATATTCATTTGATTTAATTCAATCAGTTGTTTTTGGTAATACATTGTTTTTAGACTGGGTGACTTATCAATACTTTTTAGCAATTCATAAACATCAGTTTTTAGCTTTAAATGTGGAATTTCTCCTTCTAGCCTTATTTCGGACTCAACGCTTTCGCCAATAATGATATAGATATGCGATAACATTTGTCGTTTCTCTAGAAGCAAATGATTCTTTAAACTTTCAATTTCTTTTTGATATAACTCAAATTGTGTAACATCAGAATCCGATATAAGACTAGATGAAAATCTCTTCTCGATGTAACCTTTGTGACTACGTATTCTTTTGGTCTCACCTTGAAGAATAGTTAGTTTTTTCTTAATATATAGATATTGGTAATATAAATCTTCTAAGTTTTTATTGAGTATATAAATGCTATTTTTTAATTGTTCTTCTTTGTAATTCTTTTTTAGCCCAAGTTTTTTTATTAAATTTTGATCTCTAAAACCGTTAAACAAGTTTATTTCACTATAGAGCGAGACGAGACTCTCATTACTCTCTTGTTTGCTTGAATATAACCACTCCCTCTCTAATTCAAGACCTAACTTGGGATACATTCTTGCTTTTGCCATTTTCTTGTTGATAGAGCTTATTTTTAGTTCAAGATCGATAGCCTTTATATTTTTACTATTCTTATATGCTAGATCCTGAAGCTCAACCAATGTAAGTTTTCTTCCCTCTACTGGAAAGATGACTACTAAAAATAGTAGGATACTAATGTGTTTCATTGTTAATACCTAATTTGTGTTTATAATAAATTATTAAAACGCAATTTAGGCAATAGGAGGTTTAATAATATCAGAATGATAGTTACTAAGCTTATCGCGACTTATGAGATATCTTGATTTAACTTCTAGAAGTAATGGTATATGATTTTTTCTTGCTTCAACTTTTTGACCGAGAACTTTGCAAGTATGACCATGACAAACACAACCACAGTCCTCAAAAGAAGTATGCTGATAATGACTATCTCGATCTTTTGAAACTTTTGCATAATCCATCGAACTTGAGCTATATGATACATCTTCACAGTGATTATCTAAACTTTCTAAACTACATGCAAATCCCGATGTACTCAGAAGAAATGTAAGTGTTAATATAATCAATGTGAAAAACTTCATTTTTTAATTATGTTAGTGATTTAGTAAAATGTCGACCTATAAATTGTCAGAAGTATGCAAATTTTAATAAAATCTTAGTTATAATCAAAGCTTAAAGAATTGCTTAATTCCTAAAAGAACATTATTTGCTGCCATAGATGCAATAATAAGTCCCATAACTTTACTAATAACAATAGCGCCAGAATTTCCTATTAGCTTATTTACTTTAGATGCTAGTAACATAAGGACTAAGTTTATAAGTAAGACTACGGCCATTACGATTCCGGTCATAACTTGTATTTGAAAAGTAGCTCTTGAACTTTCTACGAGTAAGACAACGGCTAAAATTGTTCCAGGACCAGCGATTGAAGGAATAGCAAGTGGAAAAATAGCTGTTTCACTATTTGATTTCTTCGCAAGTTGAATCTCTTCTTCGGGCTTGCTATCACCAAAGATCATATTGAGTGCGAATATAAAAAGAATAATTCCACCAGATGTTTGAAATGCTGCCAGTGAAACACCTACTTTTCCAAGTAGAACTTCTCCAACAAACATAAAGAACAACAATACTAAGAAGGCTACTAAAGTTGACATATAGGCGATCTTTTTCTTCTCTAAAGCGTTGTAATTCTTTGTGACAGCAATAAAAACTGGAATTGTTCCAATTGGGTCAACAACGGCCCAAAGTATAACGAAAGTACTTATTAAAATTTCTAAATCAAACATAGAAATATTTTGCTAGAGAAACATCAAGATGACAACACGCACGGACTAAAACTAATACAAAAATAAAAAAAGAGATTTGATCTTCAAAACTTAAAGTTCTCTCTTTGGGCAATAACCAGAAAGAACTATAAAAAAGATGGAATTATTGCAAATACTATTAGTAATTATCTAGATTAACTGTTTTCTATAAAAATAA
>CAWUIU010000122.1:0-8782 GCA_963922285.1 uncultured Oligoflexia bacterium
AACTGTAAACCTCAATATGCCCATCCTGTCATTAATGCAATCATTCGAAAAATAAACAATGATAAGGAATTAAACTTTATAAACTTTGATTCAATTGTAAATATAAATTTTGGGAGAAATGAATTATTTTTAAATGATTTACAACCTCAATTTATATATCTTGAACAATTAAGCAAAGAGCTCCAATATACGATTAAGGAAATATTACTACTATGAGTTTAGAAAAATTAACATATGAAAAAAACAGTCTAGTTTGTCGTAAAGATGATGATGACAATGATCTTTTTTACATTGAAAGTGGTCAACTCCTTGTCTTTGGACTAGAGGGCACAAAGGTAACACCACTGGCATACATAGGAGCCGGAGAATTCGTTGGAGAACTTTCATTCTTTGATAAAACCACAAGAAGTGCTTTTGTCATTGCTAAAGAAAAATCAGAGCTAATTAAAATTGAAGCAAAAAGTAAGTCCGAATACATGCCTGAATGGTTAACCAAACTCGCTCAAAATCTCTCAAAACAGATTAGAACTCTTGATGCAAGAATTGTCAAAAAAGGTATACGTAAAGCAATGGCCGACACTATAAAACCCCTAACTATCGATGAGCAGAGAGAAATCCTGCAGATTATTAATCAATAACTAAAAAATTAATTCCCAAAACTTGACGAACTCCCTTGTTGATAATGTAATGAGATACAAAGGAGATCTCATGAAGGCCATAATATTAAGCGTATTTTTTACAAATATTACGTTTGCTTACAATGTAACATGTAATATTAAATCAAATGATAATAACGAAATAAATATTAATCACAACCTTAGTTTACAGGGCCACGGACCACTCAATCGTTTTGAAAGTGAAAATATAACTGGGTTTATAACCTCTGCAAATGGTTATCTTGTGATATCAGTTACAAATCAAGACAACGGAAATACTAATAACTTCTATGGGAACCCACAAAATGGTAATGCTGTAGGAGGCGGTATAATTTCCTCAAACAATTATGTAATTGAAATTAATTGTAAATAAAATGACCAAATTTTCAAATAAAAAAGGCGAGCCATGCTCGCCTTAAGATATCAATCATTTATATTACATCTAGATTAAATTAAGCTCCTGAACAGTTTTCTTTTCAGTTCTTAACTCCTCAAGAGTTGTATTAAACTTTTCTGTTCCAAAAGCATTGTGTTCAACACCTTCAACAACTCTTAAAACACCACCTTCTACACGGCATGGAAATGAGAAGATAAGGCCTTCATCAACACCATACTGACCAGTAGAGGAAAGACACATTGAAAATGTTTCACCAGCAGGAGTATCATGGGTTAAATTGTATACACCTTGAACGCAAGCATTTGCTGCAGAAGCAGCTGAGGATGCACCTCTTGCCTTAATAATTGCAGCACCTCTTTTTTGTACAGTCGTAATAAAATCTCCCTGTAGCCAACTCTCATCTGAAATAACTTCATTTGCAGATTTTCCACCAATTTTAGTATTATAAAAATCTGGATATTGAGTAGCAGAGTGATTACCCCAAATAGTCATATTTGTAACTTCTGTAACATCAACACCTGCTTTAGTTGCTAACTGAGTCTTAGCTCTATTTTCATCTAAAGTTGTCATTGCGAAAAAACGATCTTTTGGTAGACCTGAAGCTTCCATCGCAATAAGACAGTTAGTATTACATGGATTACCAACGACAAATAATTTACAATCATCTGCACCATTCTCTGCCATCGCTTTACCTAGTGGACCGAAGATTCCACCATTTACTTTAAGTAGATCCGCTCTCTCCATACCGTCCTTTCTTGGAACAGCACCAATTGCAAGGATCCAATTTGCATCTTTAAAAGCAACTTCCATCTTATCAGTACAAACAATATTTTTAAGTAATGGAAAAGCACAGTCATCTAATTCCATCTTAACACCTTCTAGTGCTCCTAACGCCTGAGGTAATTCTAAAAGTTGTAATTCTACTTCAGTATCAGTACCAAACATTTGACCAGATGCGATTCTAAAAAGAATTGCATATCCAATTTGACCAGCAGCACCAGTTACGGCAACCTTGACTCTTTTTGTCATTGAGATCTCCTTATCTTTATATGTAATAATAAATATTAATTAGAGCTAGTATAATGTCGAATTCTTAAAATCATAGTCACACCACGTAAGAAAAGATCACTTTTAGCACTTTTGACACGCTATTAATTGACTATTATTATGAAGGATACACAAATAAGGATTCAAATTAAAATGGCTGATGAAAATAACAATAATTCAAAAAGTGATTCTGATAACAAGAAAAAGAGACCTAATAACAGAAGAAGATATAATAATCGTAATCGAAAAAAAAATAAGTCTTCCAATACAGGAGAAATAAAAGCTTCTGACTCAAATAACACAAATCAAAAAAAAACAGATGGAAACAAAAATAAAAGATCTAATAACAATAATAAAAAAAGAAGATTTAATAATCGTAGACGAAAGAGTGGTCCCAAGCTAACTGGTGAAGACTATATCGCAGCAAAGTATCTGAATCTTCTAGAACAGCATTTAAATGCCCGTAAGAAATATTTTGATAATTTTAAAAGAGTAGAAAAGCATATTGAAGAAAAGCTTGAGAAAAACTTTGTCGAGTCACAAAAGGCTCTCTTAGGCTTTAAAGATAGACTTAACGAGAAGGATAAGAAAATTTATGAGGAAAGGTATGAAAACTTAAAATTAGACCTTACCTATTCTAGAAACCATAAAATCTCTCCAACTGAACACTTAGAGATTCAAATAAAATCTGAAGAGATTATGGATCCTCATCTCCTACAAACTCAGATTTCTTCTAGTTTCAAAGAAGACACTGAAGAAAGTGTTGGAAGTCTTGATGACTACAAAGCGTATAAGGGTATAACAGATTAAAACATAAAAAAAGGCCACTTTAAAAGCGGCCTTTTCTTTACACAAACTTAGTCATATAGGTATTAATATACTTGATTTGCTGCAGCAGTATTGAGAGTGTGATTTGCCGCAGGAACAGAGGCTGTTGAAGATTCTGAAGTTGATCCTACAACACCTGTACCATTTTTTAGGTAATTGTTAAGAGTTACTTCATGATCTTTAAGAATTGCATCTCTAAGCTCATTATGATCAATATCTAATATTTCACAAACACGGTTTAACATTTTCAATGGAATATTACATAAAGCTCTTTCAACGTTAGAAATGAATTGCCCGTTCTTATATCCAAGGAGGTGAGATAATTCAGATTGTGAGTATCCCTTTGGATGTTGAATTCTTTTTGTCTTAATTAATTTTGCGATGTGTTCAAAACTTCTCATATTAATTTCTCCTTCTAAAAATTACGTATGCAAGTTAAATTGATATTATGGACTTTTCGAGAAAAAATCAATTTTATTTTAGTAAATTTTTATTAACTACTAAAAAAAAATATTACTTATATCAAGGCCTTACAATCCTTTACTAAAGTCTTTCTAAGATTATACTCAATTTTTCTAAAGATTCAATAGGATTTAGTTCTAAATGTGAGAAATTTATAACAATTATATTAGTTGATGACCATGATAAAAAGTAGTTTCAACTTGATCGCGATAAAGATATCTATCTTTCGGCGTCTTTTTAACGAGCTTCTTCAGAATATCTTCGGCCTTAACAGCCTTTAAAGATCCTAAATCTCCAATGCAAACAGCATTAAAATACTTTCCTAACTCGAAGTTACCACTCTCTTGATCTAGTTTTAACAATTTCGCACCGGCTAGAGTAGAACGATAAAGAGCCTGTACGTAGGATGCATCTTTATGACCACGCTTAGAGTTTTGATTAACAAATGAATTCATTACATCTAACATAGATAAGAATGGGCCTCCACCTATATCAGATGCCAACGACCAATCGACTTTAAAACGATTAGCTTTTTTGTAATCAAACAACCCTGAGCCCAGACCTTTCTCTTTTGTCGGAGCATTGGATGTTGGACAATGAGCAATAGCTGTGCCTTTAAGAGCTAAAATTTTTAGTTCCTGATTTGATAAATGAATCCCATGCCCCATTATTGTTCGATCTGTTAACAGACCACATTTTTCATAAATCTCTGTGTAAGTTTTAACATTTTCAAAACCTTTACGCTCGCGATAGATTGATAGAACAAAATCGATTTCATTCAAAGTTTCACTCAAATGGGTTTGAATAAACGATTTATTCTTACGACTTATTCTCGCTCCATGTTTCATCGTTCTTTCATCAGTTGTAATTGCAAAACGAGGAGTATGTGCATAATTCTTTTTATACTTGTTTGATAAATCTTCTGTTATTTTCTGTGCAGATTTTTCACTTTGCAAAAGATAATCTGGAGAATTCATTGTCATCTGCACGTTACCTAAAACAAAGTCTCCTTCAAAACTATTGAGAGCTGTTTCAACACTATGCTTATGAATAGACCCATAACAAGCCCCACCAATTGTACCAACCTCAGCTAGTTTCTTTGAAAACTCCATAGCTTTCAGAGCTGCAAATTTCTTGTCTGAGAACTTAGACTCATAGGGCCACGTATAGTTTTCTAACCATTTCAAAAGATTTGCTTTTGGCATCTCTCTAACATCATCCTGTACCCAATGAAAGTGTGTGTCATAGAAGCCTGGCACAAATACCTTATTTTTAAAATCAAGACATTCGATCGACTTTTTATTGGCCATAAAGGTATTTGCTTCATTTTGTGAACAAATATCAATTATCTTATAACCATTCTTATATCTTTTCGTTATAATAGCTGCATCTTTGAAAAAAGAGCACTTTTTATCACTTACTGGATTGATAAAGTTTGCGAATATTACTTTATAAAGAGTCACGTTGTCTCCTATGACAAAAAATTTGGGAGTCTTATGATTTATCATTTTTTTAATTTAAGAGCAATTAAGTTATTACGGGTTTTAATATTAGCTTCTTTTATTTTTGTTATTAATTTGAATGCATATGCTTTAATAAAAGATCATTACGTCGCTAAAATATTAAAGTTTGAAATAAACTCAAGTATAAATCCAGGAACACTCAAATATTTTGAACACAATCTTAACAAGTACCATGATTCAGATTTAGTTTTCATAAAAATGAATACACCTGGAGGCCTACTTTCAACTACAAAATCAATTATCAACACATTAGTTGAGTCACAAATCCCCTATTTGATTTGGGTCGGTCCATCTGGTTCTTCAGCGACAAGCGCAGGAGCTATCATTGCGAGCTCTGCAAACTTTTTAATTATGTCTGAAGGCAGTAATATAGGTGCTGCTACCCCAATTCAAACAAATGGTGATATAAAGAAAGACAGTGATATGAGAGCTAAAGCTGTGAATGATATAAAAGCGCTTGTTAAATCACAAGCAGAACTTCATAACAGAGCTTCGAAACCATTTGAAGAGATGATCGAAAGAGCTAGAAGTTTCAGTGCCGAAGAGTCTCTTCGTTTGAAATTTATCGATTCAATTCAAAACTCACAAGAAGATGTTCTAAACTTTGTAGATAATAAAGAGACAAAAACTGGTGCAAAGAAACTAAAGATATTGTTAACAAAAAAAACAAATATTATAACCGCTGACATGGACCTTGGACTAAAGCTATTAAATATACTTAGCTCTCCTAATTTAGCCTATATCTTATTCTTACTTGGTGCCGCATTGATATATTTAGAATTACAGTCTCCCGGTGGTATGATAGCTGGTGCACTTGGAGTTGTTTTCTTAGTCATCTCTGGAATCAGCTTCCAAGTACTACCTTTAAACGTTGGTGCCCTTGGCTTAATTATTATGGCCTTTGTTTTGTTTATTTTAGAAGTTTATATTACAAGCTTTGGTATTCTTTCCTTGGGAGGTCTTGCATCCTTAATCACAGGTTCGTTATTTTTATTTAGAACGAACGACTCTTATATTAGTATTTCTAAATCAATCATATTGTCGACAAGTGCAGCAATTGCAACTTTTATAGGAATAATTGCTTATATTTTTATCAAAAGCAAGAATGAAATTGGCAAGAGCCATTTCAATGATCAAACAGGAAAAGAAGGTTTAATTATTGATATAATTGATGGTCTATTAATAGTTAAGTCACAGGGAGAAATCTGGCGCGCAACAAGTGATGATAACCTTCACATTGGTGACAAAGTATTAATGCATAATAAAAATACAAATATGACATATAAGATAAGCAAGATACCAAAGGAAGAAATATGAAACCTAAGACAACTTTATCAAATATAATTTCAATACTGTTTGCTTTATCAAAAAGCGACGATATCAAAAAAGAAGAGATCAACTGGTTTAGAAACGAATTAAATCGCTGGTTTGAAAATTTATTAACATTTTAACATAGGAAGTTTTTTTATGAATCCTACAATTTTATTTATTATCATCATAGGAATCCTACTTTTTAGTAGTATCAAAATTTTAAAAGAATATGAAAGAGGCGTTATTTTCTTCCTAGGAAGATATACAGGTGTTAAAGGACCTGGACTTATATTTTTAATACCCGGCCTACAGAAAATGCAACTAGTCGAACTTAGAACAGTAACCATGGATATTCCTTCTCAAGATATCATTTCAAGAGATAACGTAACATTAAAAGTTAATGGTGTTGTTTATTTCAGGGTAGAAAATCCGAAGAAGGCAATAATATCAGTAGAGAACTACCTCATGGCAACAGCTCAAATTGCTCAAACGACTCTAAGATCAGTTATTGGTCAATTTGAATTAGATGAAATTCTAACTCATCGAGATCAAATCAATGCAAAGCTTCAGTCAATTATTGATGAACAGACTGAACCATGGGGCGTAAAAGTATCAGCTGTTGAAGTCAAGGCAATTGATTTACCAATTGAAATGCAAAAAGCTATGGCCAGACAAGCTGAGGCCGAAAGAGAAAAAAGGGCAAAAATTATTTCAGCAAGTGGAGAATTTGAAGCTTCTATAAAACTTGCGCAAGCAGCTGCAAACTTAGATAAGAATGCAAATGCCATCATTCTAAGGTACTTAGATACAATGAAAGAAATTTCTGTCGGTGATGGAAAAACGACAACATTTTTCCCACTACCTATCGACTTCATGAACAAAATGATTCAAAAAGATCTTAAATGATTGAAAAAGAATTTCTTATACAAAGTTTTGACAAGCTTGAGGTTATCCCGATAACTCTTAAGCTTGTCGGCAAAATATTAAGTATTGAATACAACCTAGAAGAAATTTCAGGTCTTTCAGCGTTCAAAGAAAGAGATAGAAATAGATCACGAAAAGATAATCTCTGGAAAGATAATTGTTTTGAGTTTTTCTATTCACAAAAAGATTGCCCAGGATACACAGAATATAACATTGCTCCAAATGGTGATTGGAATTGTTACACATTTTCAGACTACAGAAGAAATATGTCAATAAGTGAAGTCATTAAAATTCCAGACATTACTTTTTATAAAAAACAAGTAACGGCCAAATTTTGGTTAAAAAATACAAAAGCGATTGAAATTCAAGTTTGTAGTATTTTAAGAATTAATGACAAGTTGAGATACTTTGCTCTTAAGCATAATGAGAGTAAGCCAGATTTTCATATTAGAAAACTCTTTACAAATTTATAGACAATAAAAATCAGGCTCTTCCAAATATATGAGTTCAATAGTCTGCGCAAACTTTCCTTTAATAGCCTCTACATAAAAAGCTGAGAAAGTCTCACTATTTAAATCATTATTGATTTCTACTTCAAAAGTTAAATTGTCGATCGTTTCAAAATGAGTCCCCTTTGCAAGGACCACATTTATTTGTGGAGTAAAATCCATATCTTTAGGAACATGACATGCTTTTTTATAGTCTTTAATTATCTCTTTTTTTACCATACTTATGAGAACTTCAGATGAGAAATTACCACTCCATCCAGTATCTTTAGCAAATACATTAGAAATTAATAAAACAGATACTAAGGCCCTAAAAAAACACATAAATTTCCTTTCGTTGGCGCAGATAATGACAAAATCATAGCTTTTTAGCAAAGAATTCCAGTCGGGCATTACTTTTTTTTATAGTTAAGTTCACAAAATAAGTGAAACGAGTAATTATTTATATAAAAATTGTCGATAAAGAATGTGTGAGATTCCCAAGTATAGATATTTTTAAATTTAAAGATTATCGAGAGTTTTTGATAAATGTTTTTGAATACAGAAAGACCAGTGAGAATAAATTCTCTTATAAAACTTGGTCAGAAGAACTAGGTATTAATAGTGTCTCAGGCTTAACAATGATCATAAAGGGCCAAAGGCATCCAGGAAAATCAATTAAAGAAAAACTGATTAAAAATCTTGAGCTGAATGAAGATGAAAAGCATTATTTTGATAAAATGATTTCAGTAGCAAAATCAGCTAAAAGTGATACCTCGATGATTATGCTTATGATGAATAACCAAGAAGATAGAGACCTTGATGACAGTAAAAGACCATATCAATTTCGATGGCAAATGGGACTTATCAGAGAAGCTACTAAATGGACAGACTTTAAAGATAAAGCTACTTGGCTTGAATCAATAACACGATTTAAAATAGATGATCAACAAATTTCTAATATTCTCAGAGATATGAAAAATGATCAAATGCTAGTTTACAGTAATAATAGTCTGATTATTAATACCGACTATCAATACAAGACACCAGAAAAAAATTTTTTTAAATACTTACACAAAGACTTTTTAAAAATGGCTGAGCTAAGTTATGAGGTTAATCTTGAGAACAGAATTCTTGAATATAGAATGA
>CAWUIU010000123.1:0-8777 GCA_963922285.1 uncultured Oligoflexia bacterium
CGTCTTTTGTTGCTCAGAAGAATTACATGAAAAATTCATTAATAATGAAGACTTGTTGATTAATATCCCTTTTGGGGAGTGTTCCTGGGATATTGGACTAAACAAGAGAATTAAAGATTATTTACGAAAGAAGAATATTATTCCAAAAGAAAAACTACTTTCAGATCATCAAAGCTTTCTAGAGAAATTATGTGAGAGAGGAAGATGCGTAATGTTTCTTCCTAAGAACCCATTAGGAGATTACTCCGGACTGAAAACATTTCAATTGGAAGATCCTATTAGTATTACATTATATGCTGTTTGGAAAAAAGGAGATGAGAGCCTTATTTCCATAAGAAAGTTACAGGAATTATTAAAGTCGAAATATTCATCGCTACCTAAGAGATATGAGGATGTCGATTTACAAATTGAAGCATCCGATGTTTCTGACGATTTATTGGAGTAGGGTTAATTTTCTTCTGAAATATTATTTTCGATAAGTATATCTAATTTTCTTTGGATAAGCTCACTATTAATTTCATCATCGAATCCAAGACTTTTCGTGATCTCGCTCACACTTCTTGCGCCATTATTGAGGTGCCATATTTTTAAAACTAAATCATCTGTGCGAAAGGCTTCACCATCGGGACTTATCAAGATTGCCTGAAACTCTTTATCAAACTTTAATGTACCTATTTTTTCATACTCTAACATTATCGTAGTATGGCAATTTATTTTATACTCGTTCGAATGAGTTCGACTTCTCCTAACTCGCTATTTGTTTACAGATGAAACACCGTTTCTTCATCCTTCATTGACGGTGGATAGCTGCATTCCTATACTTATGTCAGGAGACAAAATGAAATCTAAATTATTAATACTTCTAATCTTTTCAGCACTACAAGTAGTTGCAAGTGAGCGAAATAATTATATGGGAATCCGCTCAAAGTTGCGCACTAAGTCTTGGGGTACTGTTCCATCTGGCTTTCCAGAATCAGACCTGAGGCCTGCTCCCTTTACCTTCTTTTTAGGAAAGCAGACTAGTGTTTCTGGTCGTGCTCTGGAGCTAGATATTTCTCTTAGTTATCTATCTTCAGATACTTATACAGGAGACATCTACATGGGCTGGCTCTCTCCTCGTTTTTTTGGAAATATGTTCAGAATGGGGTTTGGAGGTGAGTATTTCAAAACAATGCTATCGGATGACTCTATTTATCATGAAACAGCTTTTGATCACGATCTTTTCGGATTTCACTTGAAAGCGGAATATTTTTTGAGTGATAAAACAACGTTTTACGCAAGAATCGTCTATCGTTATCTAACAGAGACGACAATTTCAAAAACTGAAAATATTACGACAAAAACAGATCACGATACAAACACTGAGCTAACCCTTGGAGGGCAAACGAGTTTTGGAAAATTTATGCTTATGGCTGAATTGTCGAGTTTTGAATATGGGGATACTGTCGTTCTATCAAGAGAATTTGGCCTTAGATTAGAAAGTATGAGTGTCAGCCGTTATTTAGTCGGTGTTGGTTTTAAAATGGGAACAGTTGATGCATGGGTA
Source organism: uncultured Oligoflexia bacterium (assembly GCA_963922285.1). Lineage (GTDB taxonomy): Bacteria > Bdellovibrionota > Bacteriovoracia > Bacteriovoracales > Bacteriovoracaceae > Halobacteriovorax_A. The sequence goes on from CAWUIU010000123.1 coordinate 1,547, forward strand.
AAGTATTCAACTTTAAGTGACTTTGATGATGAGGTCTCTTTGTTTACTGTTGCTCCTCATTTTGGACCAGATTATATGTTAGGTAAGAGTAAAGTTGATGTGGAGTTCATATGGAATTTTTAAGACTAAAGATTATCACTTTAATATGTGTACTTTTAGCAGGATGTAGTGATGATACGATAACTCAAGTCATTAAATTAAGAACTGACACATATATTAGTTCTAATGCAAATACTGAATCATATGCTGAACTTGATTATTTAAGTATTTCCAAGTCGGGTAGTGATGAAAATAGAATTCTAGTCAAACTTCCAACCACAGAGCAGGACGAGGAGTCATTATTTGGTGATTGTTTTGATGTTTTTGAAACTTGTGGAATTTTCTTACTTCCTATTTCTATTATTACAACTCTTTTAACAGATTGCGCAGAGCATATAACTCAACCATCAAATCTAACTTCAGCAGTGTTAATTTTTAATACAAATGATGGGAGTTCAATAAATTCAGGTGAACTTGAAATTGAACTTTTGTCAAAGCCTTGGTGGCATTCCGCTACATGGAATGAAGCTCATCCTTTTTCTAGTGCAGGTCTTTGGACTTCTCCAGGGGGAGACATTGATTCATCACAAAGTTTTGATACCAATTGTACAAACTTGAGCTCAGGTAGTTGTGCCGCTGGAGAGATTAAATTTGAAATGACGACATTTTTTAGAAACTTAATTTCAAATCCTAACTCAACTCACTACGGTTTTGTGATTAGAGCAAATACTGATATTTCTGAATCACGTATTTATTCAGTTCAGGCAGAGTCAGCGTCTTCACCTAGGATTGTTGCAACATATACAGGGACATGTACAACGTCTTTAAGAGAAAGAGGACTTTTTAGAAACTCGTATACAAAGACTTTTTACCTAGGGCAACCTTTAGAATGAAATGGTTATTAATTTCTCCCCATTATCCACCTAAAAAAAGTGGGGTTGGAGACTATACTCAATTTTTGAAGAAGTCTCTGGAAGAACATTCGCTTGAAGTCGATGTTTTACATGATGGAAACTTTCTTAAGAGTTGGAAGAGTCTTGATGTACTATCTCTAAATGATATGCTTGATTGGAGTACTTATGATGAAGTTATTATTCAGTACACTCCAAATATGTACAACCCAAAAGGGGGAATAAACCTTCTGTTTCCCTTTGTTGTATCGTCCATAGCGAGAAGACATAAGAATGTTTCTATTTACTTTCATGAAGTGGCGTTTCCATATCGTAAAACGTTAAAAAGTTTCATATTAAATTTCTTTCATCGAATACAAGCTCATCTATTAATAAAAAATGCGAAAAGAGTTTTTACTTCATCTGATATCTTTGTGAATCTTTTAACCGACTCATACAAAACAGAGGCAAAGAAGATTTCTGTCGGTAGTAATATTCCTATTTCTCGTATTAATCCTCTCGAAATTAAGAGTGAATTTTTAATAAATGAAAATGATAACTATATCGTACTCTTTGGTGGGTTTCATGAATCTAAAAAGTATGAACAATTTTACGAGTTAATTGATTCTATCGATTTAAAAATTATTCATATTGGAATGACAAAAGACCGCTTGCCTGAACAAGTGAAAAGCTTAAAGTTAGATGGTTATATCTTTACAGATTATTTATCTGATCGTGAAGTCTCCGGAGTTCTTCAGTGCGGCTATCCGCTATATTGTTATTTCGATGATGGAGCATCAACAAGAAGAGGAAGCTTAATCGCAGGCTTAAATCACGGTTGTCGAGTTATTACAAACTTTTCGAGTTTTACAGATAGCATTTTTAAAGGGTTTGAGAGTATAAAGAAAATTAAGACCCAGGATGATGTATTAGAAGTTTTTAATAACGATGAAAAGTACTTTAAAAGTGAACCTGTCGTAAGAATAAATCAAAGTCCTTTTGAGTGGCAGATTATTGCGAGAGATTATATCGATTTATTAAAATAGGGAGAGAATTAATCTCTCCCTAAAAAGTACAGTGATTATTTGTTTAAAAATAATGAGTTAACTGATTGTCCATCCATAACTCTAACATGTAGTAGAACTTTTTCTTTGTTAAGCCCTTTTGGTACTTCAAGTTCATACTTGAATGGAACCATTTTCATTGGACAAAAGTCACTAATTTGTTTCATTTTTGGCTGAATAGAGTACACATCGTTCTTGTTGTCAGATACTTTGATCTCATCAAGAACAAAGCAGTCACTTGGATTATATCCTTTTAAGAGTACTTGTCTTGATCCTTCTTTAGTTACAATGTAATCAACGTTAGCATATACTGCATCATCTATTGCAGTTGAAGTGCTTTCCTCAACTCTTATTGAACCTGACTTTTGGTAAATTGTTTTACCATTAACGAGGATGTCGTAATCACCCTTATCTAGAACACCTACATCAACTTTTTCTAGAAATGGTACAACCATTTCTGGGCAGTAAGGGTTTGACTCATGATAGTCTAGAGCTGTTATCTTAATGTCAATTTTGTTTCCAGTGATTGAAACTTTCTTCATCGGATTACGATGACAAAGATTTGGTAAAAGACCTTCAACAATAATTTCAACGTTATCGTTAGAATCAAAACCAGCTGGACTAAAAACGTTGCTGATAGGTACGAGTTTTTCAACTGGTGTACTTGCAACAACTGCGCTTATTGATAAACATGCTAAAACTGTTTTTGTGATTTTTTTCATCTTGTCCTCCAAGTAATTTGCGTGTTTGTAGTGTATTTTTTTTTGAAAGACAACGACTATAATATATATTTGTGAAAAAATTTTTTTTAGGCATACAATTAAATGATACAAATCAGCTTTATCTTTAATTTGTTCTTAGTTATGCTCGTCAGTATAAAATAAGGATAGGTTTATGAAGAAACTATTAACTTTCATTCTTTTTCTTGTTGCTGTGCACAGCTCTCATGCATGTTTTCCCGATAATGAACTTCACCTGCAAAAGAATAAGACTACAGCTAGTAACATCTCTAGGTTAGAGTTTGAGTCGATATTGAAAGATTTCGAGTCTACTTGGCAATCCTATGTTGCCAAGAAATCTGGAAAGAAGTTGATCGTTAAAGGTCATTGGGATAAGGAAAAAGTGAATGCCTATGCGACTAAAGACGATGACAATAACCCTTTAATTATTATTAACGGGGCGATGGCAAGATTTGAAGATATGAATGAAGATAGTCTTATTCTTATTCTTTGCCACGAGTTAGGGCACCACTTTGGAGGTGCTCCTAAGTCCTTTCGAGGAAGATCCCAAAGAAGAAGCTGGTCCTCTGCGGAAGGGCAGGCTGATTATTTTGCGACAAGCTTTTGTATGGAAAAGTCTTTAAAGGAAAGAGATTGGGGGCTAGTCGAAAAGCTAAATCTTTCTGAAGAGTCCTATCGAGTTCTAGGTTGCGAGTCCTCTAATTGCCGTCGTATCGTTCAAGCATCATACATTGTAAGTAAAATGTTTGCTGCTTTAAAAATGAGTTGGGAAGAGCCTTCTCTTGAGAGAACCGCCTCTTATGAAGTCAGTCAAACTAACTTTAAGCACCCTGAGCCACAATGTCGACTTGATACTTATATTGCAGGAATGAACTGCGGCCAAAAATATTCAGTCGATTTTGATGATAAGGATCCATTCTTCGGCGTTTGTGAGATTAATCACACTCGACCGCTATGTTGGTTCTCGCCTAAGGTCTATTAGAAAAGAATTGAATCACTCGTATTTATTAGATTGAATTTAAGCTTAGCTTTTAAAATACCATTTTGTGTGACTTTTGCTCTAAACTTATAGAGGTTATCTAGGTTTTCAATAAGTTCGATTTCAGCATTTACCTTTTCAACCTTACAAACATCGTAGTACTTTGCGCTTTCGACCTTATTAAGAACTCCAATTGCATGACCCTTTGTCGTATTACTGTTGTAATCTGTTACTCCGCTATAGTACTTAGTCAGAAGAATACCTGCTGATTGTGTACAAAGCTCTTGTAACATAGCTCCTGGAATGATGGGCGCGCCTGGAAAGTGACCAACTGCAAATGGCTCTTCCATTGAAGGATTTTTTTCCGTAGAAATCTTATGATTAGTTATTTCATTTACAGTATCTACCATAAGATAAGGTTCTCTATGGTGGAGGAGAGTCTTAATTTCTTCTTTGTTCATCATGGTCATTATATTTCCCTTGCGTAGGCGTTTTCTTTAAGTATTTCTATTGGAATGATAGCAAGGGTTTCCTCGTCACATGCCTCTAGTATCACAGGGCATGCAGCCTGCGCTTTATAGGCATCAAACCATCGACCTGCACATACACACCAGTGATCACCTGGTTTTAGACCTGGAAATGCAAATTCTGGTCTTGGTGTTGATAGGTCATTTCCTTGCTGCTTAGAGAAATCGAGAAACTCTTTAGTAACAACACAGCAAACAGTGTGTACTCCTCGGTCGTTAAAGTCAGTGCGACAGTAGCCATCGCGATAAAAGCCTGTCATTGGATCACAACCACAGAGTTTTAGTTCTGTACCAAGTATATTTTTCTTGTTCATAATTCTTTCCTTACTTCTTTTTAACCATAGCAATTGATTCAAAGACATTTTTAACATTAAAATGACAATCAAGCTTTCTTAGTAGACTAAAAAGACCAATAAGTTTCCTGTCGATAAACATAAATTCAGATGGAGCTGACTTATATTTCATCGTTTTAAATAATTTTTGGGCAAGTGGATAAGCTCTATCTGGTAACTGAGTCTTTCCCCAGTGATAATTATCACTATGAAGTGGCTCACATGTCAGTTCGACATATTGCCATAAAAGTTCGCTATCTATCTCAACTGTTTTTCCTGCACGGTCCCAGAAATTAAAAAATGTTTCAAGAAACTTCTCTTTTTCACCATTGTAACCATGTCTTAAAAAGGCACGGTAGAAGCCTAGGGCATCATCACCATATTCAAGACAAGCGCCAAAGTCGATAAGGTATAGTCTGTCGAGTTCTTCTGTTACGATGAAATTAGCACCATGGGCATCGGTTTGCACAAGGTTATATGTGAAGAGCTCTTTGATGAAATTTTCAAATAGTTTACGACCTAGTAAATTTCTTTTTTCTTGTGAGATTTTAGAATTATCGATATCTCCAATAGACATTCCTGGAATGAATTGAAGAGCAATAACTTTATCATTTGAATATTCCTCGTAGACTTTGGGAACATGAAAGTATTCATCATCTAGAATATCATTGTATTTTTTTTGAAACTCTCTTTCCCTTAAATAATCCATTTCTCCGGTAAGTACAGTTTGTATCTCTTCAAAAAAGTTTGTGAGATCAACTCCTTTTGGGAATATCTTCAAGTTTTTAACGAGAAGTTTAATGAAGAAGAGGTCTCCGCCAATTGCTTTTTCAATACCCTTATATTGAATTTTTAAGACAAGTTCTTCTCCACTCTCTTTATGCCTCGCTCGATGAACTTGGCCAATACTAGCAGCTGCAAGAGGAGTGGGATCTATTTCAAGATCCTGAAATGCTTTTTCTGAGATTTGTGATTTAACTTGATCAAATTCTAAAAAGTGAGTTGAGGATTGTAACTTTCGAAGTACTTTTGTTACTTCTTCATCAAGAAAGTACTCACCATATTGAGAGAGTATTTGCCCTGCTTTAGTGATCGAGCCTTTGTAATGTGATAGATCGTCAACAAAGCTATTCACATCTTTTCCAAGTAATTGTTCGATTACTTTTGCTGGATTATCTCGATTTGCTATTATACTTGTACCCGTTTTAAGAGCATACTTTAATAGGGCACCATTTCTTCTTATTAGGCCATCTCTAATTTTTGCAATCTTTTTCATATGTCACCATAGTAACTCAAAGGTGTTATTTTGACTGTTAGACAAGAACTATACTTCTAAGGATAAGTCATTGAAAATACCAATAAGATCTTGTGTAGAGCGCCATTTTAAAACTATTATAAATTATGGAAACAAAAGTAGCTTTAATTTTGGGTGCTGGACGAGGAATTGGCTTGGCCATGGCCGAAGTCCTTAGGGAGCGAGGTTTTTCTGTGCATGGCACATATCGTGATGAGCAACGCGCACAAGAACTCTTTGAATTAAATGATGTCTCTCATTATCGAGTCGACCCACTTAAAGAAAATGAACTTGAAAGTTTAGCAACTTCTCTAAAAGAAGTTCGCTTTGATCTCATTATCAATTGTATCGGTATCCTTGAGTATAAGAGTTCTCCGGAAAAAGGGCTTCGCTCATTAAACTTGGAAACCATGGAAGAGGTCTTTAAGGTCAATACTTTCATCACACCCCTTGTTGCAAAGCATTTTTATCGTCACTTAAAAGAAGATTCAGTTCTATGTTCCCTAAGTGCAATGGTTGGAAGTATTGAAGATAATCGCATAGGTGGTTGGTATAGTTATCGTGCGTCAAAAACCGCGCTCAATATGTTTATGAAAACAATTGCTATTGAATTCACGAGAAGAAAAATGAAAACAAAGGTCTTAGCAATTCATCCTGGCACAACGAAGACAGGCCTAAGTCAAAACTTTCTTAAAGGTGTCTCTCACAAAGTATGGGAGGCGAGAGGAAGTGCTGAGAATATAATTCGCAACGTCATTGAAAATGCTGATGAGTATGAATCAGGAGCATTTGTGAATTGGGATGGCGCAACGATTCCCTGGTAGTAGTAAAGATCTATTTAAGTGGACGATTTTCCCTCCTTACGCTAGAATTGGCGCAAATTATTAAAATTAATAACGTTTTGCGTAAGGATTGTTGACCTATGAGTAAGAAAATTATTTACACGAAAACTGATGAAGCTCCATTTTTAGCGACTCATTCATTTCTACCAATTGTAAAAGCATTTACAAAATCTGTAGGAATTGAAGTTGAGCTTAAAGATATTTCTCTCGCGGGAAGAGTTATTGCTAACTTTCCTGAGAACCTAAATGACGATCAAAAGTCTGAAGATGCACTTTCACTTCTTGGTGAACTTGCTAAGACACCAGAAGCTAATATTATTAAGCTTCCAAATATTTCTGCTTCAGTACCTCAACTAAAAGAGTGTATTGCAGAACTTCAAGCCCACGGACTAAAAGTTCCTAGCTACCCTGAATCTCCTTCAACAGATGAAGAAAAAGAAATTAAGGCTCGTTACGCTAAGGTTCTTGGATCAGCAGTCAACCCTGTTCTTAGAGAAGGAAATAGTGACCGTCGAGTTGCAGGT
>CAWUIU010000124.1:0-8731 GCA_963922285.1 uncultured Oligoflexia bacterium
ACGACTACTTCCTACAATTGATGGAAAAGGTAGAGTTTGTGCCCAGGAAATTATGGTTAACACTGTCGGTATTGCAGACTGTATTTCTGGAAAAGAGTCTCTCCATGATGTCTATATCACAATTGAAAAAACACCTGATGAAATGCAATCATTTGATCAACATTTAACGAAGCTTTATAAGGCAAACAAGATTTCATATGAGATTGCCCTCGAAGCGGCTTCTTCACCTTCAAACTTTGAAAGAAATTTAGAGTTTGGTTCTAGTGCTGAGGAAGAAGAAGATGAAGAAACCGTAGATAAGTCAAAGAAACCACCTAAGAGTGCAGAGTCTGATTTAGAGCTAGATATGTAACTTATCTTTCGATATAAGTTCTCTCACTAGCTGTCCATCGATGCTTTTTAGCTTTAGTTTTTTCAACTTGTTCGTCAGTCTCGTTATTAATTGTAGACTGTGTTGTTGAACAAGAAATTAAAGAAAGTGTAAGCAGAATAAGTGCGAAATATTTCATAAACCCTCCTGGCTGATGACTCATCTACTTGATGAGTTAATTAAATTATATCTTTATATAGAACAGGTTTTGTTAAAATTGTGTAAGATGATCGTTAGATCTTTGCTTTTGTTAAAATTTGTCAGAAAAACAAAAGTCTCCAGTGTCAATATGGATAACCGATAAGCTAGTATATGAATATTTCGATTATTGGAGCAGGGCCCACGGGGGTAATTTCTGCCCTATTCTTACTTGAAGCAGGTTATAAGGTTTCTCTTTATGAGAGATCTACAGCTTATTGCCGTAAGTTCTTAGTTGCAGGGAGTTCAGGGCTAAATATTACTCATAGTGATTCATTTGAATTGTTTTTAAGTCGATATGGTGACGCCCAGACGACTTTAAAAGAGGCTATATCTTCGTTCAGTAACAAAGACCTCGTTAAGTGGTTGAGCCAATTTTCAGTTGAAACATATGAGGGAAGTAGTGGCCGAATTTTTCCCACAGAGATGAGTGCTGCAAAAATTGTCATTGCCTGGAAGGAAAAACTTAATTCATATTCAGGTTTTAAATTTTTTCCAGAACATCAATTTCACTCTTTTTCAAAAAATGGGTTAAATTTTACTCATCATTCAAAAATAGTTGAAGTCATAAGCGATAAGTACATCTTTTGTTTGGGTGGAAATAGCTGGAGTAAAACAGGATCTGATGGTTCTTGGATTAGGGAATTTGAAAAAATTGGTGTTAAGATAAGGACTCCATATGCAGTCAATTGTGGTATAGTGAAGGATTGGGCATTTACGATAAATGAAAGAATTCCTGTGAAGAATATTGTCATAAGTTATGGCGCTGATCACAGAAGAGGTGAGCTCTTAATCACAGACTATGGTCTTGAAGGAAGCGGCTTATACTTTCACTCTGTTTCGATGTTAAAAGATTTTGATCAAAATAGATCAGCTTCTTTTTATATCGATTTACTACCGGACTTAAAGAGAGAGAAAATTAGCTTGTTACTCGCAAAACCAGTAAGAAAAGTTTCACGCTCCAATTATTTACGAAAAAGTTTAAATCTAGACAAAGGTAAACTAGAGCTTTTGAAATTACTTACCACCAAAGAACAGTTTTTAAGTAATGATTTTATCATTAATAATATAAAGTCGCTTAGTTGTTCTTTTGCAAAAATAAGACCTCTTGATGAAGCGATTTCAACAGGTGGAGGAATCAAGTTTTCTTCTTTGAATAGTGACTTCTCACTTAAGGAAAATCTAAAAATTCATACGATAGGAGAGATGCTTGATTGGAGTGCTCCTACTGGAGGCTATCTATTACAAGCATGCTTCTCCATGGGGGTATATGTAGCTCAATCAATTATTAAGAGTTCCAGTGAATAAAACTTCTCTCTCGTTGTTCTCATTTAGTGAAACGAACTCGTAAATGAATTTATCACCTTTATAAGTTAGTGCTACATATCCAAATCTTGATGCTGAAAAGAGTGGGTGCTCTAGAATTTCGACATCTCTAAGCTTCCCACCAGCTCCAGTTACAAAGTGATGAGTTCCTCTATTGACACCTTCATAAGACAAGTGATGATCATGACCTGCAAAGTGAGCAGTTACTTTACCTAGGATGTATTTTCTAAAAAATATTTTATTAAAAGGGTTAGCATTTCCATGCTTCCCTGAGCTTATATAAGGATGATGAGCAATTGAGAAAATAAACTTACACGTATTGTTGAGTTCTTTTAATGTTGAATCAATCCATTTATTTTGCTCTGGAATATAAGTGATATTTGTATCGATATTCAAATAGCAAACATCGCCAAATCTTTCTGCATAGAAGTAGTTAGGGAAAACAACGCCTTCATATTTGTCTGCTAGGTAGAGCCATGCATCAGTGTTTGTTCTATGATCATGATTTCCCATTGTCAGGTGAAAGGTCGTACCGTCTTCAATAATATCTTTATATGGATTATAAAATCTTTCAAAGAATAAAGGGTCATTTTCATCTTTGAGTCCATCTGGATAGACAACATCACCAGTAATTCTAATTTGCGAACAATTCTCTTTCTTTAATAGTTCAGCAACACGAAATTGGTCTTCTTTTCCTGTTCCTGTGTCTCCAATGATACAAACTTTATCGCCTATTTGATGTGCAGGATAATTGATGATTTCCGTTTCTCTAAATTCAAAATTACAACTTACTAATGCTAATAGAATAATCCATTTCATAAAAACCTCTGATATTTTCATGAAACTGTATAAAAATAGTCGGGAAATGTCTCATTTTTCTTTGTTAGATTGATGTCAGGTTAATATTAATTTAGTTATGTGACTAGTTTTGGTTAACTATTTGAAAATGTACACTGTTGGTGCTGCGCGGCACTGGTGTCGTTTAATTGCTAGGAGTATTAGTCTCTTTGGATATTGCGGTTAATCCTTCAAGGGCCATCTTTTCTATTTTAAGCTCTTGCTGATACTCTGAGAAAAGTTCATTTAACTCTTCTAGATCATTTTTGTGAAATTGAATTTCAAGTGCGCCTTGTTCAAATTTTGAATATGTATATAGAGCAGCAGTTACCGAGACTATTACTTTGCCAAAAAGTCTTTTCTTTGTTTGTTTATTTATAGCTTTGTCCGCAAATGAGGCGAAGGCTAGTCCACCAAAGAGCATTGTTGAAAGTTGATAGGGTAAATATAGTTCATAATAATCTTTGTTATAGTCAGATCGTACTTCTTTTCTATCTTCTTCTATTTGTTCTAAAACATGATCAATTTCGGTAATTAAATCTTTTTTTTCAAGAATTTCTTGGGAAAGTTCATTTTGGCCAAACATCGCAAAAGATGTATTAGTTATTAATATTACTGATAAAAATAAAGTAAAAAAGCTTTTCATATAGTAATAATAGCAGGTTGTAAGTAACATAATCGAAGTTTGTAAATAAGTTATGTGGTGTCGACTTCTTAGACAATTTATCTTCCTAACTAAATGATAACTCTTTTTCCATAGGATCCTGATTACGAAAATCAGATTTCTTATGTTCTAATAATTAAGAATTAACAGAGAGAATACTTTGTCAAACATAACGCATGACTTCGTTCTTAATAAGAAAACTCATTATTTTCCAAGTAGTGAAGCTTTTCATCTCTTAAAAAATATCGTTGATATTGACTCCGAAACAAAGAAAGTTTCTGGAATTATGAAAGTGCTTTCTTGTGTTGGGCAAGAGTTGAACGATATTGGCTTTGATGTTGAGTTTATCCCCAATCCTACAGTCGAGACTGCACCACTTCTCGTTGCAACTTATTCAGGAGTTGTTGAAGACTCTATTTACTTCATATCTCATGCAGATGTTGTTTCAAGTGTAAGTGAAAACTTTCATTTTTCGTATGATGATGGTGTGATAAGAGGACCAGGGGTTGCTGATGATAAAGGTGGAATTGTCACAGCATTAATGGGAGTAAAATCGTTTCTTGCTACTAATAGAAGACCTTACTATAGTTTAAAATTTGTTTGCTCACCCAATGAAGAAACTGGATCAATAGGTTTTCATCACATTTTTAACAAACTTACACAGAATGCAAAACTAGTTCTTGGTTTTGAGCCCGCTCTAAAAGATGGATCTATAATTACGTCACGGAGTGGAAATCGTTGGTATGACTTGTGTGTTAAGGGGATAAGATCGCATGCTGGGCGATTTAATCAACCTAGCTTGAATGCTGCGCATGAAACAAGTTTAATTATTTCAAAATTGAGCAGCTTGAATGATCTCGAAAATAAAATGAAGCTCAATGTCGGTAGTATCAGTGGCGGAACTGGTCATCACAATATTGTTTGTGACCATGTGATAACGAAAATTGACATGAGGTTTCCGTGTCTCGATACATTACGTTACATGCATAGAGAGTTTGAGGAAATTGTAAATCGAAAGTATCTAAGCTGTGCATACTCCGGAAATCATTGTGTCGTTGATTACAAAGTTGTCGATGATTGCCCGCCGATGCCTTTAGGTGATGATAGATATGATTTAATCAGTCTTTATAAAAATACATATCAAGGCTTATGTGATAGAAGGATTGATGATCATCATGCTGGAGGAGCAGCTGATATAAATTATTTTTCTAATGGTCAAGCAATCCTAATTGATGGGTTGGGTCCTGTTGGTTATGGAATGCATACATTAGATGAAGAAATACAATTTAATGAACTAAATTTGCGAATTGATGTCTTAAGTAAATTTCTGAGGTCAATTCAAAGTAATACGACACGAGGTGTATTATGTTAGATGTTTCAATGGATGACTTCAAAATTCCTTTTCGAATGGTAAGGGATAATTGGTTTTTGCAGTCGTCAGCTTACTTTACTTTCTTAACTTATAGTCCTATACACTGTGTTGATATTGAAACAAAGCGGTATCGACTAACGACAGCTAAGAAATGGAAGGATTTAAAAGAGATCTTTAAGCTTAGAAATTCAATTTTTCATGACGATTCAAGTGTCATTGATATTGATAAATTCGATGAAGAGTGTGATCACTTAGCAATAGTTGATAAGGAGACGAGTCAGATTTGTGGCACATATCGAATAAATTGTTCTAAGTACAGCACTAGATTTTACTCAGAGGGTGAATTTGATTTAAATCTATTTCGCAATGAGAAGGACGTTATTATAGAGTTAGGTAGAGCCTGTATTCATCCTGCTCATCGAAATGGTGTGGTTATTGATTTACTGTGGAAGGGAATTGCAAAATATGCACAAATGACAAATGCGCGATATGTTTTTGGTTGTTCGAGTGTTTACTCAACAGATTATCAACAAGTACTATCACTCTATAATTATTTGGTGAAAGAAGATAAGGTTTCCTCTAAATTCTTGGTGAATACACAGCAAGAATACTCTTTTGCAAATGTTTATAATGATTTATGTGATTTCAAAGATAGCACTCTTTGTGATGAAAATGAGGCAAAAAAACTTTTGCCTTCATTGTTACGTTCATATTTTTTAGCCGGAGCTCAAGTGCATGGAACACCAGCTATTGATTTAGAGTTTTCTTGTAGTGATTTTTTAACGATATTAGATTTAGAAGAAGTATCTCCATCCTTTAGACGGAGATATTTTAAATATTTAAATTAGAGAGCAGCACAAATTGCAGTGATAACAACACCCCAGGCTGCTAGAATGTAGTAGTATTTTTTCCAATCGACTTTAAAATCATCTTTGGCTGCTTCTTTAAAGTGATAGTATGTGTATTGATCGATATCACCTTTGTTACCAGCAAAACTTAAAAGGTAGCCAGCACTGAAACAAACAAGACATCCTATCATATTCCACCATGGCCATGATACATTTGGAATATAAATCCAAAATATCGCATTAACAACAAAACCTAAGATAAGTCCTGATATAGCTCCTAGACCATTTGCCTTTTTTGTTAAAATTCCCAAGAGAAAAACTCCAAGAATAGGTCCATTAGCAAGAGAGCCAATCTTGTTCATCGAAACAATGATAGAATCGGAAATATCTCCAACATAGAAGGCGAAGATTGTACAAACGGTTCCCCAAAAAATTGTTAGTGCTTTTGATATAAAGAGTTCCTGTCTTTCAGAAAATTCTTTACCTAGAAAACTTTTAAACACATCCTGCATTGTCGTTGCTGAAAGTGAGTTTATTGTCGAGTCAAGAGAAGACATAGCCGCTGAAAAGAGACCAACCATGACAAGGCCAACAGCTCCAATTGGGAAGTACTTAATAACAAAGATAGGTACCGATAAATTAAAGTTAGGCTTTCCATTTTCAATTGGTAAAAGGTTAATGAACTCTGGATTTTTGGCTACATAAGCACCTATACAAACTCCAAGAAAACAGTAAGTGATGACAAGTGGGAATCGTAAAATACCATTTAGAAAGAGAGCAAAGTTAGTATCATCAACACTCTTCGTTGATAACTCTCTTTGTACTTGAGACTGATCGCATCCATAGTAAGAAACATATAAGAAGAAACCACCGATAAGCATTGGCAAGAAAGCAAAACTATTTCCATCAAAACCATGGCTACTTATGTTAATTGCTTTGAATCTTGAAGAATCAAACGTTGCGACTGTTTCACCAAGCCCACCAACTAAATTGATAGCAATTATTATTGTCATAAAAATTGCTGCATAGAGAACGATCATTTGAATAACATCTGAATAGATAACAGCCTTCATCCCCCCAATAGAGTCGTAAATTATCGTAATAATTCCTAAGAGGATAACGGCCATTGCGAAACTGATTCCTGTACAATATGAGATTACAATGGAGATACCATAGACTGTAACACCTGTTGCAAAAGCTCTAATAAACTGAAAAAGTAAGGAAAGACTTAATCTTGTATTTTTATCAAATCTCTTTTCCAGGTAAGCATAAACTGAAATAATTCCTAATCTTCTATAGAGTGGTAGGAGAAAAATCATCAGGAAAATCATGGCAAAGGGGACGGCTAGCTCATACTGTAGCCAAAGCATTCCACCTCCAATTGAAAAAGCAACAAATGCAGGAGCTCCCAGAATTGAGTTCGTTGAACATTGAGTTGCCATAGTTGAAATAGCAATTGGCCATGCACCAGTATCATTACCGCCTAGGTAATAATCGTCCTTATTTTTTTGCCCTCGAGATAGGTATATACTTAAACCAATCATACCAATTAAATAGGCAATAATAATGAACCAGTCGAAAGTGTGTAACTGCATATGAGTTTACCCCTTGATGTAACAAACAAGATTAATAAAGTCCTTGGACTTTTAAAACCTGATGTGATTTTTAGTGATTATCTAAAATTCTATCATAATCGAATTGTATTTAAAGACGGAACATTTGACGTAAAAGGACGAATACATATTTTCGGTCTTGGTAAAGCAGCCTCTTTTGAAGTTCAAGCACTAAGAAATTTGATGATAGATTCACCTTTAAAAGGCAAAGTTGGAAGTGCTGTTAGCTATACGAAAAAAGGACATTTATGTGATGATGATAATATTTTGCAATTAGCAGGTTCTCATCCTCTCATTACAGAGGAAAATATTGACCTGACAAAGGTGTTTGTTGACTATATTGGTCAGGTTCCTGACAATGACACATTAATTTTTCTCCTATCTGGAGGTGGCTCTGCGCTTTTAGAATGGCCTATCGATGGAATGAACTTTGATCAGTTACAGGATGAACATGCAAGATTACTATCCTCTGGTCTTGGAATAAATGAAATGAATGCCAAGCGAAAAGAACTGTCACAGGTCAAAAATGGTGGATTAATGAAGTTTATTAATACGCGAAATATTCTTCAATTGATTACTTGTGATATTCCCAATGAAAATATTTTTGATGTAAGCTCGGGACCTTTATTAGATAATCGTATCGATCTTACCATGCAGCCGCAAAGCTATATAACTCAATCCGCTAGTAAGCTCGTTGATCATTTGAGTTCAGAAGTGAATATACAATCAAAAGGGATTTTTGACGGGTCTGTGGATGAGCTTATTAAGCAATGTGCTCTTGATCTTCCACCTATTGGAGAATGCTATATTAGTGGGGGAGAGGGCACTGTTACAATTCCTGAAAATGCAAAGGGTATAGGCGGGCGATCGACTCACTTCGTTTTAGCTCTTGCTCAAAGGATTTATGAGGATGATAAGAATCAAGATGTCCATATATTAAGTATGGGAACGGATGGAAATGATGGACCTACAGACGCAGCAGGCGCGTATATAAATTACTCCATTTATAAAGAATATAGAAGTAAAGAATATTTACAAAATTTCGATAGTTATCATTATTTTGAAAAGACTGGAACATTAATAAAAACTGGGGCCACCCAGAATAATCTCATGGATTTAAGGTTTATCTGGCGTGAATAGAAGAATCATAGAAAATTTATTAATTGAACTTAATCCTGAATTTAATCAACTAACAGATTTTATAATGGAAAATGTGGAAGAGTTAAAAAGTAAAGTCAGTCCCACTAATGAATTATTTAGTGAAAAGCAAACAATGCTAATTACTTACGCTGATCAATTTCAAAATAAAACAAATACTGATTTACAAAATTTGAACAGCTTTTTAAATACAGACTTAAAGGGGCTTTGCTCTCATGTTCATATTCTTCCCTTTTATCCTTGGACTAGTGACGATGGTTTTTCAGCAGTAAATTATCATGAAGTTTGCTCAGACTATGGTACTTGGCAGGACGTTGAAGATATCAAACAGGATAAAATGTTTGA
>CAWUIU010000125.1:0-8705 GCA_963922285.1 uncultured Oligoflexia bacterium
ATATTTGTATGCTTTATTGAAAGACAAACAGCCAATTGAATTTTTCTTTGAAGGGGGAAGAACGAGATCAGGAAAATTGAGACCACCAAAATTTGGTCTTTATAATATGCTTCTTGAGGCTCACAGTCATTTGCCTCAGGATGAGGAAACAGGTGAAAAGCCGGAGCTTACATTTGTTCCTGTTAGTATTGCTCATGAATATGTTCCAGAACAAAGAGCCCTTGCTAAAGAGATGATGGGTGGAAAGAAGATCAAGGAAACTTCTTCTCAAATCTTTGGTCTTTTTAAACTCTTTGCTTATCAATTTGGTAATGTTCATATTAATCTTGGTGAGCCCGTTCATGTTCGAAAACTCGATGATGAAGAAGAGAATAAGAAGAGTGTACAAGATCTAGCCTTTCGCTGTTTTAGACGAGTTGGTAAGCAAATGGTGGTCACGCCCACATCTCTTCTTGTCCTTATAATGCTTGATGAAACTCAAGGGGCTATAAAGTGGAGTGATATTCTACTTAAAGCACAAGCTATTATTCAATTTTGTATGAAGTTTGATATTCCATTTACCGAGACAATGCAGGTTTCTAAACTTGAAAAAACCTTAGGGCGAGCAATGGATATTATGATTAGCAATGACAAAATTGAAGTTATTGGCAGACATGATAATTCAACCGTCTTTTATTCAATTAAAAAAGAATGTCGAGGAGAGTTGCTATTTTTTAAAAATACGATTCTTCACCACTTCATCATCCCTTGGACGATTAATCTTGCTTGGATAAATTTGTTTAGTGGAAAGATTACGAGTGTTGATGATTTTAAAGACTTCTTTATGGAGCAAAGAGATCAACTCAAACACGAGTTTTATCTTCCTACCACAATGGAGTATTTCTCAAAAACTCTGCGTGTTTTATCTGATGCTGTTGGCAAAGACATTCACTCTCTAGAAGATTGTCTTAGCTTAACTCATAAAGAGCTATATCAAATTGCAACTCATTTGGGTATTTTTTCACGTTCGTTGAGTTATATCAACGAAGCCTACTATGTAGGGGCTATTACTCTTTTAGCTTTTGAAAGAGATGGACTTGAGCTTTTTAAAAGAGACGATTTTAATGAAAAGTTTAAAGAAGTCTTCGCTAGTGAAATTCAGGTGCAAAGATTAATTCGCTTTCCTGAAGCAAATAATATGGAGCTCATGAAAAACATGATGAAGTATTTTTCACAAAGGTCATTTATCTCTTCAGTTGAAGGCTCATTTAAGCTTGAAGACCGTGAAGCCCTAAGAACTTATGTTTTAAAATTAGAAGATGAGCTACGTGAGCAGCTGAAGTTTAATTTAAAGGTGATATAAATAATGATGGAAATGGAGAACAGACGCTTTCTTTTGTTAGAGTGTGAAGATATTGGCGCTTGGCAGTACAGATCAATGATTCTTAGAGAATCAATTGAAAATAGTCCGCGGCTAAATTTAAGAAACTCAAACACCTATATTATCAAAATGAATGAGAAAGTCTTTGTAGGAAGAGCAATTTTAGGTCATCAAAATATAGATGGGTTTCAAATGAAAGACTTCTCGAAAGGAAGATGGAATTTTAAGGCTCTAAATATTGATATCGAAGACGCGGTGTGTCGGTTGGGCGACTCTGATGTTATCGCAGTTGACGCTCAGGGTAATAAAAATAATCTCCGACTTGAAACATTTTGTATTTAGTCTATAATTTGAATAATTTAATACTTTAAGTTTTTGTAACTTAATGATATTACATATTTGCTAATATTGTCTGGAGGTGAGTTATTAGTAGAGACAGAAGGGGCGCTCGAAAGCCACAGGGACCTAGGATCAATAATGATATTAGGATCACTGAATGTCGTTTAATTGGTGAAAAGGAACAATATGGTGTTGTTTCAATTGATAAAGCGAGAGAGATTGCTAATGAGCTAGGTATGGACCTAGTTGAAGTATCTCCAACAGCAAAGCCACCAGTAGTTAAGGTTATTGACTACGGAAAGTTTAAGTATGACCAGCAGAAGAAGGCTCAAGAGGCAAAGAAGAAGCAGGTTAAGGTTCAATTAAAAGAAATTCAATTAAGACCAAATATTGAAGTGCATGATTTAGAAACAAAGCTCAAGCGTGCTTATAAGTTCCTAGATCAAGGTGATAAAGTAAAATTTGTTATGCAATTTCGTGGACGTGAAATGGCTTACCGAGATGCTGGAAAAGAGAAGTTTGATGGAATTATTGGTGGAGTCGTTGAGTATGGTGCTCAAGTTGAAAGTCCTGCAAAAATGATGGGAAATAGAATTATTACAATTTTGGCTCCTTCAAAAAAGAAAAAATAATTATCTAGCTCTTTTTAAGATAAGAAAAGCTCCATTTTTGGAGCTTTTTTTTTGTTGATAAAGTGAGTGTCATGTCTAAAGATTAAACATCTCCAAAAATACTTCTCAGGGTTCTCTTGATTGGCTTTTTTTTGATATGATGTACAAAAATCGATAAGGTAAATGAATGCGAAATTCTATTCTTGTTTGCACATTAATATCATTTTTTATCTCTTGTTCGGAGGCTAAGAACGAGAAGAAGGTTGTGAACGATCAATTTAAACCGAGAGGTGCAGTTGAGTTTACAATAAATGGACTAGATAACCTTCAGAATGTAAACATGGTCAATTTCCCGGCCATCGGACAAACTGTCGATAATAATGAAAGTGATGTTGGAAAGACTTTTTATGTTAGTGATAGTGAAATCGAGTGTACTTACTCAGAATTAAAAGAGACAAAAACAGTGGTTGGTTTTAATTCTCAATCGATCGTTATTCAGGTTGATTCTACTTATTCGCAACCAGATAAGTCGAGCTGTCCTGCCACCATAAGTGAGATGACAGCAAAAGAAGCACAGGCAAAGTTTTATAACGACTCATATAGTATTGCTCTAGGTGAAGTATTAGCTCGTCTTGAAAGCTCGTGTGTTAATAAGTGCTCTGTTAGCTTTAGTGGAATTGATTCAGATTATCAGGCATCAATTGAGGGTCGTTTTCGAATAGAGGAAACTGGTAAAGAAGCTGATGTAAGAGCTGTTGGCTTTGTGAATTTAAAGTATCCATGGCTCGAAGCATTTAAAAGTATGCGATCAAGTAAGAAGATGGAGAAGTCTTCTCTTAATACAAGTATCATAACAAGCTCGTACAAAAAAACTCTTGAACAATACGATATCAATTTAGAAAACTTTCTTCTTGGAAATGAGTTCAATGATTTTGATATGAAAATTGATCCTAAGAGAACACTTTCTGGAATTGAAATTAAATCTGAAAGAGATACTTTATTTGCAGGTTCGACTTTAAATATACCTTGCGACTACAACGAGACGACAACTCTCGTTAATACAATTAGATTAGATTCTAAAGATTACGGTCATGGAGTCTACCAGATTAATCGTGAACTTCTTAACGAAAGAGAGCTTGACCTCGTTGAGATGGCAGAGTGCTCAAAGTCAGTGAAATCTAAGGAGTTTGTCATCGGTAAAATTCAAATGACGAGTGAGAGCTTCTCAATGTCGACTAATATGAATGATCATATGACGACATATACCATAGTAGAATAATAAAATCAGATACTTATCTTATATAAGACCTTTGTAATAAAAGGTCTTTTTTTATTCATCGCCTCTTGTCATTCAACGTGAAAATTGATACTTATACATACTTATTCTATTCAGATATGAAATATTTAAGGAGTAATTCATGCCTAAAATGAAGACAAGAAGAGCTGCTGCTAAAAGATTTAAGCCAGTAGGGAACGGGAAGTTCAAAAGAAAAAGAGCTAACCTAAGACACATTCTTGAAAAGAAACCAACTGACGCGAAGAAAAGAGCTGGTAAAACAGACTACGTTCACGAGTCAGAAGTTTTAAAAGTAAAGAGAATGTTACCTTACGCTGCTAAGGCTTAATAAGCAGTTAATTAGAAACCTGATTCTTGGGTTTTAAGAGACTACGGTCCCCCAAGCGTTAAAAACACGGAGAAAATTATGTCAAGAGTAAGAAGAGGTTTTACCGCAAGACAAAGAAGAAACAAAGTCCTTAAGCATGCTAAAGGATTTCATTTTTCAAGAAGACAAAAGTATTACCACGCAGCTGAAACAGTAAAGCGTGCACTACACTACAAGTACATCTCAAGAAGACTTCTCAAAAGAGATATGAGAAGACTTTGGATTACTAGAATTTCTGCAGCATCTAAGTTACTAGGGACTAGCTACTCTAGATTCATGGGTCAACTTAAGAAGAATGACGTAGAAATTAACAGAAAGATGCTTTCTGAACTTGCTGCAAGAGATTTTGAAGCTTTTAAAGCAGTTTACGAAGCAACAAAATAAGTTCTTAATATCTGAATAGTGTAATAAAGAAGAGGGTCCTCATGGGACCCTTTTTTTATACCTTTTTAAAGATTTTACGTATTACAATCGTCCCACCATTTCTTTCTTTAGAAATAAACTTGTCGCTAAAAAAATTATCGAATAGGAAAGTATGAAAAAATACTGATTGCGCCTTCGAGCTTATTGATAATTGCAGCTAATACACATACTGCATTTAGCATATCTAATCCAGGATTAGCAGCTTGGTTTGGTGTTAGATAAGGAAAATAATACTGAAGGCTACAATGATAATATCTCAGAGCTTAAAAGTATTTTAGATAATCGACTGGTCTTGTTGTAGATGTTGAAAAAATAGAAGGTCAAGATGTTATAAATAAGTTTGACTTCTCAGTCGAGGAAGCTGGTTCTCCAATGGTAGTTAAGATAACATTTCTTAAGCTTTAAAAATAGCATTTTATTGTTACAATATCTTTATGAAAAAGGATAGGTGAAGTCCTGCCTTCTTTATTTAAGGATATGACATGAATAAAATTGTAATTCACTCTGCCGGTGGTTATGACAAATTAAAATATGAAAATCATCCAATTCGTAATCCCAAAAATGATGAAGTACAAATTGAAGTAAAGTATAGTGGAGTCAACTACGCAGATGTTTGTGTTCGCTGGGGAATCTATGAGTCAGCAAAGAAATATGTCGGTTGGCCGATCACCCCTGGTTTTGAAGCAGCAGGTGTTGTCTCAAAAGTAGGAAGTGAAGTTACAAAGTATAAAGTCGGTGATGAAGTAATAGGCGTCTCTTTTTTTAATGGTTATTCCTCAGCTATCAATGTTCCAGAGAATCAAGTCTTTATAAAACCGCAGGCCATGAGCTTTTCAGAGGCAGCCTGTTTTCCTTCTGTTTTTATGACCGCTTACCATGCACTCTTTCAAAACTTCATTTTAAGAAAGGGGAGTAAGGTCCTCGTTCACTCTGCTGCAGGTGGAGTTGGCAGTTCTCTCGTTCAGCTTTTAAAGTGGCATGGATGTGAAGTTGTTGGAGTTATAGGACGTCCTCACAAAAAAGAGTATCTTCAAAGTCTTGGATGTGATCACATTATTGTGAAATCTGAAGAGGATTTATGGAGGAGGGCAAGAGAGATTTGTCCTAAGGGGTATGATGTTATCCTCGATGCTAATGGGGTCTCAAGTATTGGTGATAGTTATAAGAATTTAAGATCCATGGGAAAACTTGTGATTTACGGATTTCACACGATGCTCCCTAAAGAAGGTGGTAAGATAAATTTTCTCAAGCTCGTTTGGAACTTCCTAAAGACTCCTCGCTTTAATCCTATAGATCTTACTAGTGATAATAAGAGTCTTCTTGCCTTTAATCTCTCATTCTTATTTGATGAAAACGATCTCTTACAAGAGGCCATGACGACA
Organism: uncultured Oligoflexia bacterium; assembly: GCA_963922285.1. Taxonomy (GTDB): domain Bacteria; phylum Bdellovibrionota; class Bacteriovoracia; order Bacteriovoracales; family Bacteriovoracaceae; genus Halobacteriovorax_A. The sequence goes on from CAWUIU010000125.1 coordinate 5,780, forward strand.
ATGCTCGATCTCTATGAGAAGGGTATTATCAAAGCTCACCATATATCAGAATTTGAAGCTTCAGATGTTGCCAGTGCACACAAGAGTATTGAGTCTGGAATGTCGATTGGAAAGATTGCTCTGAAATGGTAAAAGCTTTCATTTGTATACTTTTTCTATCAAGCTGTTCACTTTACCCAAAAATAAAAAGCTCTATCAAATTAAATAATTTGAAGGTCGTCTTAGTTGCTCATGATAAGTCCTCAATTGAGCGTCTTGAAAAAGATCTGACACAGTTAAGCCAATATCTTAAAGAAGATGAAGAATTAGCAAAATTATTTAAAAATATTAGATATATCAATATTGCACCAAATAATTGTCGAGTAGATGAGCTTGCTTGTGTCTTTACCAATGATGAAGAACGGATCTATTTGAAAGATACATTATTAAAAAAAGGTGAGGCGGAAAGACTGTCGACAATTGTTCATGAGGCGGCTCATTTTAAGTACGGAGTTGAGCATATTAAATGTATAAAAAGAAAAGGTAACGAATGTGATGCTACAAAAGAAAGTAGTTATGGAATTGAACTTTTCTTTTTGCAGCGCCACTATCCCGAGGCTAAAAGTCTACTAAACAAAATCAAGTCTAGAATAAATTTTCTCTAGAAATAAAATTTACTTTGAAAACTTCCTCCATTAGAATTTAGCAAATAAACATTGGACACGGAGGAATTATGTTTAAATTATTTTCAACTGCTGTTATTTCAATTGTTCTTGGAACAGCTTATGGTGCAGGTTATGGTGCTGCAGGATGTGGCCTAGGGTCTATGTTACTAGGTTCAGAGAAAGGTTTTGTTCAAGTATTTGCTTCAACTACTAATGGAACTGCTGGATCTCAAACTTTTGGTATTTCTTCAGGAACTTCAAACTGTGGTTCAGGTGGAAAAACTGCTGTAGCATTTATTGATGCTAACAGAACAACTCTTTCAAGTGATATCGCAAAGGGTCACGGTGAAACTCTTGATGCTCTTGCAGAAATCTATGGTGTAGATAATGTAGAAGCGATGAGAAACACTCTTAAGCCAGCTTGGAAAGATATTTTCAATTCTGCAGATGCTTCTATGATTAACAGAAACATCCACAACAGACTTTCTCAAAAGAATCTTTTATAAGATAAAAATGCCTCGTTACTTCTGGTAGCGAGGTTTTCTACATGATGCATAAATATATAATTTCACTATTTTTCATTTTTACGAAACTAACTTTTGCTGATCAAAGTATTGACTATCATAAAACAATTGAAGATCGAAAGTTGTATGAATCTAAGAAATGGGAAAAGCTTATGCATTATTCACGTAGCTTGTTTCGATTCAAAGGTGAAGTTGATTCACCAAACTTCTATCTTCATAAAAATGGAAAGCATGATTTAAAGAGTGAGCTCCTAGCTCTCGTCGACTCTCTATTAAAGGAAAATAAACGAGAGCTTAATGACAATAGTGTTCTCTGTCGTTTTCCTGCTCGTTCAAAATGGATTTTAGGTGAATTAGATTTGAACAAAATTTGGGCCAAGGTCGAGAAATGCTCAAAATTTAAAAAGTGGTATCTTGAAACTGTTCCAAAAACAGTTTATTTGGTCTTTTCTTCATATTATTTGGAAAGTCCTGCCTCAGCTTTTGGTCATACATTCCTTCGTTTTTCGAAATCAGAGAATAAGAAGAATGATCGCTACAATGAATTACTTGATCTTGGGTTAAGTTATGGTGCTCAAGTCACCACAGAGAATCCTGCTCTATATGCTATTATGGGAATGATCGGTGGCTTTAAAGGAGATTATTCTGGACTCCCATACTATTACAAAATTAGAGAATATAATAATTATGAAACAAGAGACTTATGGTCTTATAAATTAAACTTGAGTGACGAAGAAATAAAAGAGTTAACCTATCATTTATGGGAATTAGGGAATTCGTACTCATGGTATTACTTCTTTACAGAGAACTGTTCCTATAATGTGATGACTCTTATCGAAGCTGTGAATCCAAAGTATGACTTAACATCGAAATTACCTTTTTTATATGTCATACCTTTTCAAACGATAAAAGTCGCTTTTGAAGAGAATAATCTACTTTCTTTACCTTCTTTTCGTGCAAGTTCAAAAAAAGTATTTGATCATTCTTTTGATCAACTTTCAAAAACAGAGATTAGTAGTTTAACCCAGATAATCGATTCAAACTTTGCCGACTTCAATTCTTTCAAAAGTCTTAATGAAAAAGAGAGGACGAACGTTCTTGATTCCACAATAAATTATTATGATTATAAATTTGCAGATCAAGTCTATAAAAAAGACCAAAGAGCAATCGATTTAAGAGATCAAATTGTCGAAAAAAGAAGTAAACTTGGCAAATCATATTTAAATGAGAACGTGCCTACGCCCATAAAAGAGTCACCACATCTTGGACATGGTAGTAAGAGACTTGATATCTCAGGAGGAGAAAATAAAAGACTCGGAGACTTTTATAAACTTCGTTTTCGCCTTGCCATGCACGATCTTATTGATCCTCTTGTTGGACAACCTGAATATGCTGCTATTGACTTTGTAAGTTTTGAAGTAAGATCATATTCTGAAGAAGTAAAATTAGAAAGTTTTAAACTCTTTAATATTACGACGTTGAATCCTATTACATATCGTCATTATCCTACCAGCTTAAGTGCAAGCTTTGGACTGAACCGAATTAAGGATGAGACTTGTATCAACTGCTTAGTTCCTGAACTTAAGTCGATGATGGGAGTTACTAAAAATATTTTTAGTAATGTATTGATTTCTCCACTTATTCGATTGAATGTTGCCCTCCATAGTGACTTTGCTAAAGAACAATTGAAAATTAGTTCTGGGCCTGCTCTACAAATTCTTTATCGGACAAAGTATTTTTCTAATAAGCTGATTGTCG
>CAWUIU010000126.1:0-8671 GCA_963922285.1 uncultured Oligoflexia bacterium
TGCCTTACCGAAGGCAATTTTATATCTTAAAGTTCCAGAACCATCTTCACTAAAAGCGGCTTTTAATATACCGCCATTATCCAAAACTACGACTGTCATTGGGGGCAGTTGCTCTTTACTTATTAAGCTTTTACACGCTTGTAATATTTTCTCTGCTTGATTTAATGATAGTCCTCGCATAATAATCCTTTGCTCATTTTTTTCTTTTTTAGCGAATATAAACTTTGCACTACCAAGATAACTGATAGATACGCCAACAAATGTTACACTCAAAAGTTCACGTCTGCTTAGTTTCTTCACGAGAAGGGCTTAAGCTTGTCCTAAAGGAACAATTCCAGAAGGATTAAGCTCTATTACTTTATAATAAAGGTTTTTTATCTGTTCTGGCTTATATGTTTTCTCAATCTCTTTAATACTTAAAAGTCGATTTACATACTCATTTATATTGGGAAAGTCCTTTAATCTTTTCAAGTTACACTTAAATATCCCATGATAGGCTACATCAAACCTTAACAAAGTTGGTAATAAAGAAATATCAGCACCTGTTAATTGATCACCTATTAAGAATTTCTTATTTTCTAATTTTTGATCAAGTTTTTCTAATTCTTGAAATAACTTAGTAACCTCATATCCATAAACTTCTTGAGATTTTGCAAATCCAGTTCTGTAACAAGCATTATTTATTGCATCATAGTTATACTTAACCTCTTCTTCCACAGCATCTAAACTCCTTTCAGGAAATAGATCATACTTTTGATTAGAAAACTCTCTAAACTGAGAATTAAACATTTTTATTATTTCAAGAGATTCATTATTTACTATCTTATTAAGTTTTCCATCCCAAAGAATAGGTACAGTAACTCTCCCTGTGTACTTACTATCATTCTTTAAGTACAGCTCCTGCAGAAGACTTAAATCATAGTTCTTATCTGGAAAATTGTCAGAGAAGTACCAACCATTTTTTGAGATATGTGGTTCAACAACAACTAAACTGATAAAGTCACTTAATCCTAATAATTCATAAGTCATAACTGTTCTATGGGCCCAAGGGCAAGCATAAGAGATGTAGAGGGTATAGCGCCCTCTATCATCTTCTGTTAACTTATCAAGTTCCCCTCTAAACTTTGTCTCCATTCGCTTAAAGTTTCCCTTCTCATCATGCTCAGTCCAATCAGTTGTCCATTTACCTTCTATTAACATTCCAAGTGCCATAGCGAACTCCTTATTTAGTTACAATTTTAAATTTTAAAGTAACAGTGTCTGCAATTACTTTATCACCCAAATTTTTAAAGAAATTCCCAGAGCCATAAACCATGTCATACTTAGTTCGATCAAAGCCTAATTCTCCAGTATAAGTCTTACCTTTCTTAACAAATGGAATTGTCACGTCGTGAGTCTTATTTTTTATTGTCAGCTTTCCGTATAAATAACCATTGTCAATTTTATTAACTTTAAGCTTTGCTGTTGGATATTTATTCACATCAAAAAAATCTCCACTCTTAATATGACCTAGAAACTTTTTCTTCCACTCTCCCTCAAGAGTTGTATCTTCTATTGTATTCATGTCAGCAACAAACTCACCTTTTCCATCTTTAAGACTAGCCTTTTTCATTTTTATCGGACCAGTATGAAAGTCTCCAGTAATCTTTGAGCCTTTCCACACAAACGAACTTTTCCCTAAATCAATATTTTCGGCCATAGCTGAAAATGAAGTTAAAACTAGTGTCGCTAAAATAATCGTAATTTTCATGTCTTTCTCCTTGGTTAATTACTTGATTCAGTATCGCCATATTTTCGGTGTTGCAAAAGACTACAATATTGCAATATAATGTTGTTACAAAGGAACACTGAAATGAATCTTAACTTATTGAAAATATTCGTAAAAGTCGCCGACTGTGGGAGCTTAACCAAGGCATCTAAACTACTAAATCATCCTAAATCAAAAATCAGTCGAGATTTAGTTAAACTGGAAAATGAATTACAACAAACACTCCTAAAGCGAAGCCCAAGAGGTATTAGCTTAACAGAACAAGGCTTCAATCTACTACAATCGACAAGAGAACAAATAGATAAGCTAGAGTCATCAATTGAACAGGCGAAAGCTGACAATACTCAAATAAAAGGAAGTATTAAAATTACTGCGCCTGAAGACCTGTCGAACTTGTTTTTGGCCCACTTGATAGATGAATTTATAGATAAATACCCAGATATTTCTGTGGAACTTTATTCAACGACAGAGTTTCTTGATTTTCAAAAGTTTAATATTGATCTGGCCCTTCGTGTTGGTAAGCTCAGCGACTCAAACCTAATCCAAAGGAAATTATCTGACATTGATGTGATATATGTTGCTTCCAAGTTCTTTACCAAGTCCAACCCACAAATCACTCATATAAATGATTTAAAGAGCGCACCTGTCGCTCTTATCAAAAATATTCATGGAGTCCCCCTTAACCCAAAGGCCCTTACAGATATTCAGCCAGTTTTTGCCTCAAATTCAATGTCTACACTTAAAGACTTTGTTAATCGTAATAGAGGAATCGCGACTTTACCAAAAGTGCTTTGCCAAAAAGAAATAAATGAAAAAGTATTTGAACATATTCTTCCTAATGAAGTTTATCTAAGAAGAAGTTTATACATACTTTCCCCACCATCCAACTACACACCAAAGCATGTAAAGATGTTTAAAGATTTCATCTCCAAATCTATCAAGAAAGAATTCTAGTTTGGTTTTTTATCGTTGCCTCTAGTGCTGACTTACTAGACGAACTTTAAACTTTGTAGAAGTTTCAACTACTTAACAAATAAAAAGTTCGTCTAGCGATTCATCACCTGATTTTGGTGGAGGTGGTGGAAAATGTTTTATTTCAATAACTTAATGTTTCGAAATATCCAAAATAGCCACAACCTCTTCGAGGAAATCCTTAGAATAAATTTAAATTCTAAGTGTGCTCAAAAAGAGCCTACTCATGTGAGTATAGCATATGTATTTACTTATTTTAAAGCTCTTATTAATACATTAAAAAGTGCCATTAATGCTGATGAATAAATAAGACTAAAAAAAGACAAACAAAAAGCTCCAACTAAATTCTCAATTTTACTACCAGTAAAAACTTCTCTGGAATATCTTTTATTATAAATCATCATTATCCCAACAAAAGAAAGAACAAAAAAGATGATCCAAGTCCCTATAAGGACAAATCTATTAGTTATTTCAAAGCTTTCAATATTATAGAAAACATTTAGCATTGAACCAAGTAAAAGTGAGAATAAACCTAGGAAAAATAATATCACGAAAAATTTGGTATCTTCTTTATGGCTGTTTGCCTCGATTAAAAATGAATGATCAAAATCCTCTCCTTCATCCTCAACAAAGCTCTCGGACCTAGTTTTTAAAGAAAAGAAAGCAATTACCATAAATACTAATGTCATAAGCATTACTTGAGAGTATTTATTACCTTCAACAAATTGTTTCAAAAAGATATCTATAGCTTTAGCAACACTTGCTGAGCTCTCAGGATCAAAATATAAAGCGAAGAATATTTTTGTTACCTGAGACCATATACTACAAAGAAAAAATAAAGGTATGAAAAAGTATCTACTTTTCTCGTCTAAATCATTAGCAAACCTTTTATACAAGTCCCCTACAATTCTGAATACTAATAAGATATCTATAAAAGGAGGTATTCCAAATTTAAAGTTTACTCTTAGAAAGCCTAATATCATGCCGAGAAACACCACAGCTAAAACAGACGTCGGAAGGGCATAAAGAATCCCCTTAACGTTATCTACTGGCTTCTCAGACCTTAATTTATCAAAGTTTGCTTCTGCATACTCTTTCAAGCCTCTTTCAAAAATTAATCCATCATATAATACGATATCACTTAACTTTCTCTCTCGATCTGTAATCCCCGTGATTTCTCTAGACCACCATTGAACAATAACATCTGCTTTCTCTTGAATAGTTAAACTCTTTATTCCTAAGGCTACATTCATTAAGAAGATATGATCTTTATCTACTTCAATTTTAAATTTGAATTTTTCACTACTCTTGAATTTAGCTACTAATGACTGAACCAATTTAGAATCTAAGCCATTAATTAAGATGGTAAAGTTAAATTCTTTTCTTGCTCCATTTCGATCAATTTGAACAGGGACATTTTGAATTAACCCAAAAATAGAATTCTTACTAACTTTAAAATTGTATTTCTTAGCTAAGGACATTAGCTCTAGGTCATTTTTAATCATTTCTTCCTACTGTAACTAGCAATAAAGTTATATACAAATTACTTTCTACTATAATATTCACCTAAACTACCTTTCATCATCCATTGACCATACTTCGTTCCTATTGGAAATTGATCACGAATTCTAAAGCTTACAACAAAATCATAATAATCATCGTCTACTTCACTATATATAACTAAATATGGCTCTCCTCCATACCGGCCTCGAGCTCCACTATCTACAACTGTTCCTTCTACAAATACTTTCACTTGCTCCCCAACAAATGCATTATAAGCACTAAAGTAGGGCCCACTACAACCCGTTAATACTGCAAACAGGCTTATATATAAACCTCTTAATCGCATTTTTCTTAAAGTCATATATTTCTTGCTCATTTTCACAAGATTGGGTGCTAGATAATTTTTATGAATATAATAACTTATAATTGCAATTACGAGAGCAGGAAGAAATGCATATTCCCACTTATAAAATAATGAACTGTAGTATCGTATCGTTTTAATTTTCAGTAAAAGTAGCATACTAGAAAATGAAAATACAATATAGAAAGAAGCTATCATTGATAGCACTAGAAAACGACTACTCGATAAATTGCTATCAGAATATATTTTTATTTCAGGGCTTCCTGCCATTTCCCATTTTCTATAAAAATAGTCAGAGATTGATTCATCTTTTAGTTTTGCAAATGCTTCTATAGATTTCTGATCGACAACTACATTTACTTGTTCAAACTGGTCATCATCTTTCTTTATATAAAATGAAACTGCACCACTTGAATTTAAATTATACAATTCACTCCATTCTAATTTTTTACCATTTATGATTATATATTCTTCATAAAAAATTATATGCATTCTTTCAAATATCATTGGATATAAGGCAACTAGAGCGCCAATCATTATAAAGATAAAAAATGGCCAAATAGCTATATCATCTGGAATATACCCCCTGCTATTGTATTTAGAAAACAACATTTCTATTGGCATTAATCCTAAAAACAAGACGAAAGGTATTATCAATAGCTTTAAATACCATTTTTTACTCTCGACTTTTAATAAAACATTAGCCATATCTGTCTCAATTAGTTGAAAAACTTATCTATAAATGTGTTTCTAAATTTGAAAATTAATGCCATGCCCACCAAAAGAATAGGAAGAAACATAAATACTACTGGCATCCATTTCTTCACACAGAGAAATTCTTCCTTATTAAATATTTCTATATTCTTTCCTATTTTCAATTTATCTCCAACTGATTATGTAACCAGTAATCATTAATACCCAACCAAGGAAATAAAAATAGGTATTTTTTTGAGTCATTGGATCACAACCAAATGAAACTAGTTTTTTGTTTTTAATGACACTCCATTTTGCTTTTAAGAATGAAATAAAGCCTAGAATCATTACAGGAATTCCCCAAAGATTAGCATTCTTCCCACCTGCATACTCCATCCCTATTTCATATAAAGCTAATGCCATAAAAGGAACCACAATAAATGCATGTGCTTTACCTATCCATGAATTTAGGTACTTATGCTCCAACTTATTCTCCTTACTAGCAATATTCTTTAATATTTTAACACTAAATCATTAATAACTTGTTCTTTTATGTAAAATCAGACAGATACTTATGCAGAGTTAAGATTTCTTGATTTATAGCTGCCTCTTAACTGAAACTCTATAATATCTGCCAATCAAACGAAGTATTAATAACCTCGAAATTATGTTTTAAATTTCAATAGATAGTTGTGATGTTGCACTAAAGTAGCAATGAAAATAGTTACTTATTATTTTTTATACTCAGTAATATTTCATTTATTTTCAGTAACTGCTCTTTGGAAAAATATGTACCTTCCCCAGTCTCAACAGGATCAGGAAACCTTCTAATTTCTTCTACAATATCTGCTACAGGGCCCTTCTCTATTGGCCCTCCACAAGTAAATTGATCATACATTTCATAGTATTGTTCAGAATCAGAATCGCCATTTACAAAAAAGTCTAAATATTCAATTAGTTCTTCATTTGTCATTTTCCATGGAAAGATTTGACACCATACGCCACTTACAAAAGCGAATGGTAACGTCACAATAATTGCAATCAAAGCAATTGGAGATAAAATGAATGCTAAGATTCCAGATACTCGTTTACCAAATAAATTATAGCTCATTATAAACTCTTACCTTATCCCCATAAGAATGCTTCCTAACGTAAATTTACCGGTAGGATTACTAAAGCTTGGAACAATGAAAAACAATACTCCAAAATAATAATGTTAAAAGGAATTAACTTGTTCAAACTACTTCCTATTTTAAAAGAAATCGCTGTTAAAAACTTTGATCCACTTTCTTCAACTGTTCATAAACAGCTTTTACTTGCTCTCCAATATATTCAATTTCAGGAAGTTTTTCTGAACTATAAAGTAAACTTGCAAATTCTGTATTAAAATGAGACTTCACTTTTTCAAGTACCATATCAGTATCGCTATAGATTTTTGCTTCCGAAAACTTTTTCTTTGTCCATGGAGCATTTCCAAAGTTTTCAATATCTTCCTGCTTAACTGTTTTTACGAGTTCAATAAATTCATCCTTCTCAATAAATTCTTTTAATTCCTCATCATCTAAAAGCTTAGATACATCATATAGATGTCGAATCTTACTTTTAAAGAATGAGAAATCTTCTTCATCTTCCTTATTTGTAAACTTCGCTAATCCACATAGTTTTTCAGCCAATGTTCTGGATTTGTCTAATACATTGACGTTGAATGCTTCAAGTTCATATTCTTTTATGGCTTCATTCTGACCCGATCCCTCTAGAAAATCTGCAATGTATGATGTTATTGGCATCTCCTGATAAGGCGTTGGAGATGTAAATGAATTTATCTCTAAAACTAATAGATCTGATGCATCACCAAAATCAGAATTCTCAACAAGCCTTGGGTACTTATGAAACGTTTTACGAAATTGTGGTGGCCCCTTTTTCTCATCAGAATGAGAAACATTCTCTAAAGGATGTAATGTTATAGATTTATCTATTTTACTAAACTTTTTCTGATCTTTCTTTTTCGGTTTTTCACTTGTATCAATAAAGGCAAGATCAACATCCTCTGAAAATCTAAGTATTAATTTATAAACTTTAGATAATGATGTTCCACCTTTAAATATTACATTATCTTTATGTATTGAATTAGAAAGATTTTTCAGTGCATAAGTTACCCAATAATCCTTCTCAATAAAAACCTCTCTAATACCTAAGTTTTGAGAGGTTAAAGTAACAAGTTGTTTAAATTCTTCTTCGCTTTCATGTAATTTCATTTTATTTTCCACTTTTTTTTATTTGGTAACACATTATCCTCAACTTTAAGCTTATACGTTGTTAAAGGATTTAAAGTTTTATATAATTCTACACTATATTTATCTATATTCATTAATTCAAAAATCGCACCTATTATTGCTCTCACACGTGGTGGTGACTTCTTAGCAATCCTAAATATATCTTTTATTTCTTTTTCATCATATTTTTCTATTTTATCCTTAATAAGACTTAAGCTATCGCTTACTGTTGCATCTGGAATTCTTTTAATATTTTTAACTGCATCAACAACTTGTAGATGTTCAAAATTTTTATTTTCAAATGGTATATCTGATTTTCTATACTTTATTGTTAGATTACCAATTACTCTTTCATGCCGCTCTAGCTTACCTGAAATAATTAGCTTATTAGGAACTTGTGTTGTTAGTCCCATTTTGTTTTGTGAAGACACCCCAGATACAAAACCTTGTTTATTTTTTTTCAATAGTGCTTTTAAAATTTCATTTTCAGAAGGCTTCAACTCCCCAAACTTTGTTTTTTTGGGTTTATAGAATAAGCCCTTACCAAGCTTCCCTATCTCTCCTGACTTATATAGTCTGCTTAAGGCCAGTGCAACGCTATTTAAGTTACCAAGTTTAGCAAAGTCATCGTAAGTAATGACTTCACCATCACGCTTTTTACTTATAATTTTTTTTACTTCTTTACTAACAATCATAGCTATATATCCTTACAGTATTATAGCATATTTTGACATGTTTTTCACGGTAAAAACTTTTCAGTAATTACAATATAGTACAATATTATCGGTAAGTTAGAGAAATTTATTTACAATAATTTTCCATATTTTTTTTCAATTTTTGACATGTTTTTTACGGAAAAAACTTATCAACACAGGGCAACCAACTGTTATCACATAAAAAAGCTATCTTTTGCTTTATAAAGTACTGTTATTACGTCCAATTTTAAAAGGCTATTTTGACTAATATAAGTTCAATGTGTAGAGTGGACTTGTCCACTCTACACATTGAAGCCTGTTTTAAAATTTATGCAACCCTAATGAATCCATCGGATAATCCCTTTACACCAAATAGACACCTCGTTATTTTGAAGGGTATATAAGA
>CAWUIU010000127.1:0-8663 GCA_963922285.1 uncultured Oligoflexia bacterium
AACGTCGACGCAGAAGAAGAAAGAAAAATTAATCGACTTTAATTTCTTTGTGATTTAACACAGCTTTCATTGGTCTAACGCTTTTTACTCTTAAAAGAGACTTTCTTGGCCTTAAGCTAGCTCTTCTTCTAAGTGTTCTGCCTTTTAGTGGCGTGTTCGTAATAATTGTTGCATTAACAACTTCGTTTTGATTAGTTTCCACTGATTCTTTTTGTGACATCTCTTACTCCATTCTCGAATGTTAAGTTCTTTTTTTAAGGCTTTAACTTCGAGGAGGAGATAGAGAATTAAATGAAAAACTCTACGACCTCGAAAATAAACCTGGACTCAAAAAACGTTTTTCGGTCAAGTTATCCTCGTTTTATGCATCTTGCACAATAAAAAGTTTACTACTTGTCGGCAAAAAACTTCCCCGTCATGAGGGCTAATTTGCATATAGCAATTATATCATAGGGTTAGGCGATTTTGCAATGCGGGATAAACACTATAAAATTCATTTTATGGCACATTGTATAACCCCTTGTAATGACGTACTTAAATTGGCAAAATACAAGGGTAAAAATTTATGCAAATGGAATCCTGATGAACTCTATACAAAGACCACAAATTTTCGGGCTATTGATAGCCTTTTTACTCGTTTCTTGCTCGACATTTAAAAGAGCGGCAATTGCTCCAGTTGGCGGTATTATTTATGATGCATCATTTGATCAAATGTCTGAAAATGATTGGGAGTTTTTTGAAGGTTCGCTACTTTCGAATATTAAACTTGTGGAATCTCTTCTATCACAGACACCTAAGAATAAAGCGTTAAAAGTTACATTAATCAAAGCGCTAGCAGCAAAAGCATTTGCGATTGATGAAACTTATTACTTAGAAGATAAAATTAAAGAGATTGAAAATTCGAGCCATAAGAAGAGAGCTCTTATTGCCTATACAAAGGCTTTGAAATTAGCTGCCAGCTACTTTGTCGACCGAGGTCTTGAAGAAAACTTCTTATCTATTTATCGTGCTAAGCCAGATGATTTAACAGAGGTACTTAATGATAAGCTCAGTGATAAGATGGTCAATGTTGAAGCAGTCTTTTATACGGCACAATCTTTAGTTGGTGCAGCGAATCTTAGTCGAGACAATATGAGAGTTATCGCTTATTTACCTGTTGCGAAGGCTATGTTTGATTGGGCCTGTACGAGAGAGCCTGATTTAAATGAAGGAGCCTGTGATATCTTCTATGCAGGCTATATGGCATCAAGACCAAGAATGCTCGGAGGTAATCCAGAAAAGGGTCGTGAATTATTTGAAAAAGCTATTGAGAAAAGACCTGAGAATTACTTTGTCAGAGAAAGCTTGGTTGAGTTATACCAAATACCACTATCGGATGATGTTGGTTTTAGAGTGCAAAAGCTTGCATTTAATAAACTAAGAAACCAAGTTAAATCTGAAAAAATTTGGAGAGGTGAAGACATAACACCTGCTAAAAAGAGTAAGGTTAGCGTCTTTAATATGATAGCTCTTAAAAGAATGGCAATAATTGAAAAGTATGAAGAGGATCTCTTCTAAATATAGAAAACTGTTAAATATCAATGATATGAGAAATATCGAGGACTATTAAAAATGAAGAAAATATTAATCGCAACACTTCTATCATTTGCAACGTTAAGTGCAACAATCAAAATTGGTGTTCTTGCTCCGGAGGGAACTTCTTGGGCGAAGAACCTTAAGCAAATGGCAAAAGAAATTAGAAAAGCTACAAATAAGAAAGTTAAGTTAAAGATTTATTTTGGAGGAGCACAGGGGGATGAACCTGATGTTCTTAGAAAAATAAGAGTAGGTCAGTTACACGGTGGTGTATTTACAGGTAAGACTCTTGGAGAAATTAACGGTGATGTAAGGGTAATGGAAATACCTTTTACCTTCTATCATGATTCAGAGAAGGCAGGAAAAGTTCTAGCTAATCTAGCTCCACGATTTAATAAGAGCTTTGAAGAAAAGAAATTTAAAAATCTTGGATTTTTTGAAATTGGAAAAGTTTATTTTGTTAGTAAGAAAGAAACAAATAGTATAGCAGCTTTGAACGGTATTAAGGTTTGGTCATGGGAAGGTGATAAACTTGTTGAGGCCATGGTTGAGTCTTTGAATCTTGTTTCAGTACCCCTTCCTCTTCCAGATGTTCTAAGTTCTCTTTCTACTGGGGTTATTGATTCAGCTTATGCTCCGCCTTTAGGGATACTCTCGCTTCAGTGGAATACAAAAGTAGGATATCTTGTGGATCTACCTCTATCTTATTCAATTGGAGCATTTTTAATCAGCGAAAAAGCGTGGAAAAAAGTTAAACCAGAGCATAAGAAAATTGTTGAAAAAATTGCTAGTAAATATATCAAGAAAGTAAATGAAGGAAATCTAAAAGATAATTCAGATGCAATGCAAGCTATGAAGGATAGTGGCATTAAATTTGTAAAATTTCCTGAGAAAGATCTTGAAACAGGTAAGAAGCTAAGAGAGTCTGTTATATCAAAACTTACAGGAACTCTTTTTTCAAAAGAAGCTTACGATTTATTTTCTAAACAATTATAAGTAGGGTGTAATGACCAAAGTTGCAGAAGTATTTGATTCGATAATTAAAAAAACCATTGTTGCAGTTGTTTTCCTTATGCTTGGCTTGAGTGTTTTGGGAATCGTTTTACGATGGTTTCAACTGCCTCTAAATTGGATTGAGCCCCTTGTAAGACATCTTGTATTCTTATCAGCATTTCTTGGGGCAACTTTAGCAACTGCTTCTGGACGACATATCTCAATCGAGATTTTAGCTAAGTATTTTGAAGCTTCTAGAGACTTTAGTAAACTTAAAGTCTTAACGAAGTTTGTAAATGTCATAACAATTTTTGCTCTGGTTTTCTTAATGAAGTCTGGCTATGATTTTTTCTTAGTTGAAAAAGAGTATGGATCAAAAATTTTCTTTGGTCTTCATTCTTCATCAATGGTTTTTATTATTCCTCTTGGTTTTGCACTTATTTTAACTCGAAGTATTATTGGTCTCTTTGTTGAGCTACCAATGGAGGAAGAAGCATAATGACTGTTACCATCCTCGCTATTATTGCTTTAGTTTTTGCACTTCTTGGAGTTCCACTTTTTGCAGTTCTTGGTTCATTAGCAATCTTTGCATTCCAAATTAATGAAATTGAACCCTCTGCTGTTTCAGTTGAAATTTATCGACTAGCTTCAGCGCCTACACTTTTAACAATACCTCTTTTTACATTTGCTGGTTATCTTCTTGCTGAATCTAAAGCTCCTAAAAGACTTCTCAGATTTGCTGATGCGGTTCTTGGATGGATTCCTGGTGGAGTTGCTATTGTAGGACTTGTTGTAACTGCTTTTTTTACTGCCTTTACAGGTGCAAGTGGTGTTACAATCGTTGCTCTTGGTGGTCTTTTATATCCAATTTTAAAAGATGAAGGGTATGATGAAGATTTTAGAATGGGATACATTACTACTTCTGGATCTCTAGGACTTCTCTTTGCTCCTTCTCTTCCAATTATTCTCTATGGTCTCGTTGCTAAAGTTGATATCGATGAGTTATTTAAAGCTGGTGTTGTGCCAGGGGTACTTCTCATTGTTGTTCTTGCACTTTATTCAATGAAAAAAGGTGGTGGAACAAGAGTCAAGAAAGACTTTGATATGAATGAAGTGATTGCTTCATTTAAAGGAGCCTTTTTTGAACTAATTCTACCTGTCGCCGTACTTTTTGGAATTTATGGTGGTTTTACTACTGTTTCAGAAGCAGCCGCTGTAACAGCTTTCTATGTTCTAATTGTTGAATGCTTTGTTTACAAAGACCTTCATATAACAAGAGATGTACCAAAGGTTATCACTGAGTCGATGACTCTCGTTGGTGCTATTCTTATCATTCTTTGTTGTGCCCTAGGTTTAACGAACTTCTTAATTGATGAAGAAGTTCCAACGATGATTTTCGAATCGATGGAAGGTGTTCTTACTAATAAATATACATTCCTGCTTTTTATGAACTTCTTCTTATTGATTGTAGGAAGTTTGATGGATATCTTTAGTGCTATTATTGTTGTTGTACCACTAATTCTTCCGTTGGCCGCTGAATTTGATATTCATCCTATTCATATGGCAATTATCTTCTTAACAAACTTAGAGATTGGTTATATTACACCTCCAGTAGGAATAAACTTATTTATTAGTAGTATTCGATTTAAAAGACCTATTACGGAGCTTTATCGAGCATCTCTACCGTTCTTATTCCTACTGTTAATTTGTTTGCTTGTAATTACTTATATTCCTGAACTCAGTTTATTCTTGGTAGATAAATGATTAAGAGTTTAATTCTTCTTTTGGTTTTTTCTCTAGAATTGAGTGCCCAGCTTAAAGAAGGCCTGGGAGAGAAGAGCTTTGATCAGTATATCGGTCCTCATACTCCTGAATTTAGAGTTGTGAGAAGTGATGGCTCTTTTATTCTAAAGGATGATCAGTTTAGAGATGAGTTTCCTATTCAGCTTATTAGTGAAGACTTTCTTTATTTAAAAAGATTTACTCTCGAATATATTTTACCAAAATTTACATGTCATCCAAGAATCTATGAAGAGAATTACGACTATATGGCCTTTCTTTTTAGGCTTGTGGCGATAAGTAAGAAGTATAAGGCCTTAAAGAAAGTCCATCTGTCTTTGTATCAGGTTGGAGAAAAAGAGAATAAATGTAAATTAGATTACAGTTCTATTTTTGGACAGTGTCGACCGAGGAGTAAAGAAATGAAGAAATTTCTTTCTCGTGTCGATAATTATTTCCCTGACCTTATTGACTGGGGGAAATATCCAATTTTTTTAAAAAATAAAAGTACGTCTAAATTACTTCGTTACCATGGTGATGAGTTTGAAAGAGTTTTATCAAGTGGTCATGATCTTGAGTCTCAGTTGGTAAATTCTTGTCAAAAATTAAAAAAATCTATTAATTCTCTTTGTTCTGAACAAGACAAGCTCTTTGGAATGAGTTTTGATCTCGCCAATCAAAGGTATGTAAAGGAAAGTGCTCCGTTTCGCACCTTAGATAGTAAAGGACGTGGAGAAGAGTGTTTAGCTCAATTTGTAAGTTTGAATGCAAAGAAAGAGCAGGTTAGTAATTATAATCAATTTATACTTTCAAATACTTTAGAAAGAGATGATGAAATTTTTTACTATGGTTCTTTAAAAGAGTTCGATGAACAGGGTGTAACTTTAATTGAAAAAGCAGAGGTTTCAAAGGAAGTTGTCGTTGCTAAAAAAGAAGTTAAAATGCCAAAGCCAATTGTTGTTGCAAAGATTGAGAATCCGAAAAAAGTTGTTAGACCTAAAGTTGTTAAGATTAAAGAGAGAAGCAACGTTATTAAGATTAAGTTAACGGCATTAAAAGAAGCTGTGACTAGGCATTTGAAAACAGGAATATCAATAGATGTGGATCTTGTGAAAATGAGGACGGATTATACTTACTCAAAGAGTCTCTTAAGTAAGCTAAATGGTAGTTTAAGACCTTATCAGACCAGAAAAGCTCTTACTGAAATGAGAAAGTATGATAACTTAGGCTCTATTCAAACACCTCTTAGTTTTCTTTTTTTAAGATACCTTCTCGATTTTGAATTACACCAGGGACTCTTCAATTTAACAGGGGTTCTTGGAGATGAATTCTATATCATTAATGATATTGAAAAAGAAAAGAAACCAATCAAAATAAGACTTTTAAACACCCGAGAGACTAATAATAGGTGGAAAATGAGTGTAGTTGAAGCGTCGCTCTAAAAAAATTCAGCGATCCAAGTTTTTATTAGATACATATGAATGTACCTTGAGACTTTTATATCTTTACTCTATTGTCCATTCACTCAAAGAATTGCATGAATGTTCTTGAATAAAAAAGGCCTGTTTCATGAACAGACCTTGTAGTTTTTATTTCTGTGCTCTGTCGAGCAATCATAAATTTTTAAACTAATTATTTACAAGCTCTTCTAACTCTGAACACGTAGGCATTAATTTTAAAGAGTCTAACGTGGTTTTAGAGATACCTTTTTTTGGTTTATTGAAAAACACAAAGCCAGAACCTTCTATCTGATGCTCAATAAGTGTATTTTCATCACTATCTCGAACGATAAGATTAGAAAAGATTCTCGCAGAGCCTAAGTCAGGTGAGCTATCAAAAGTTTCGTATCTAACACTATACTTATGGTTATTTAAAACAATTTTATAACCTTTTGCTCTAAGACTAGTTTCAACATCTTTTCTTACTTTTGAACCTTCTCCTCCTGTCGTATATCCTGTTAAATTAATATTACATTGAAGGTCTGATCCAGCACTTGGTCCATCATCACCTACAACATCAGCAAAAGATGGTGTAGATAATAAAGTCAATAAAGTTGTTAAAGTAAGTAGTTTTTTCATAATAATCTCCTCTTGATTTTAGATTTATTCCTTCATAACGTTTGGCTGAACTTCACCGAGAGGTTAAAAGCGAATTATTGTTTCAATATTTATGTTATACACAAGTTTGACTCGGCGCGGAGCGCGTCATGTAATATTTATAGTATAATTAAACAAGAAAAACTTGGAGGCAGGATGCTATCAATTTATAATTACAAAGAGCCTATCAAATTTATTAATTCATACATTGATTTTGTAAAAGAAAACAATCCAAACTTCAGTATAAAAGCATTCTCAAGAGACTTAGGTCTTAGATCATCCATCCAAATGATAGATATTCTAAAGGGAAATAAGAAGATAAAAGATAAGTTTTTTGATGCCTTTTCTAGTCATATTGAGCTTAACAAGTCAGAAAGGATGTATTTTCAGGCATTAGTTTCAAGGTCAAAAGAATCAAATGAAGAAAGACTTCGCATGTTTGATTTATTAATTGAAGAACTTAGACCTACTGATAAAGATAAATCTGTATCAATTAATTATGAAGATGATTTAGATATATTTAGTGATTGGATCTACGCAGCAGTCTTATCTCTTAGCGAGTTAAATGATTTTGAATTAACAGTGGATAATATAAAAAATAATTTAATGGCTGATATTAATAGTGACCGTATTGAAAATGCACTATTTAAGTTATTTCAGCACGGACTTCTAAGACTAAATGATAATGGTAAAGTTGAAAAGAAATTCCTTAGAACAACAACAAAAAGAGGACTAAAATTAAAAGATATTGAAGGGTACTATTCTATGATTTGTGAGTTGGCCAAGGAGTCATTGGAAATAGAGGCCACAAAAATAGAATTTAATATGTTTAGTTTTCCAATTGATGAAAAGAACATTCCTCTTGCTAAAGAGATAATCTGTAAATGTAGAAATCAACTTTCACGACTGTCCGAAGATGGTATTCCCAATAAAGTATATCAGGCTAACTTAAGTATATTTCCACTCACAAAATAGAAGTTAGACTTATCTGAAAGAAGTTGTAGGCTTGATTAAAAATCCTGATAACACGAAACCATGTTCTAACTATCTATTTATTTATAAGTAATTACTTCTATTTTGCCAATGTCAGGCATTTTAATAACGGACTTGAAAAAAGGACCGTAGGACTGATGGCCGAATGGCCATTTCTTCTATGGGGTTTCATTCGAATTACTTCTTTTCAGAAGTATGAGAAAGTGATTTTTTAAGATTTCCATTGTAAGAATTCTTATTCGGTATAAATAGATAATCAGATTGTAAATGAGAGTTCTTTTCGATTCGATACTTTTGCCAATAACTTCTTAAGCATTCTAAAACGTTTGGATAAAGCTTTGCTTGTCTGTTGTTTGCACTTTTATAGTTACGAATGTAAATGACCATCCTTTTTGAATCAATATTTTGTATCTTTAAATTTCTAGCTTCTGACTGTCTCATTCCAGTTGAATAAAGAGCCATGACAATAGCTTTCCACAAAATGTTTTCCAGCCCCTCAATCATTCTTTTAACCTCGCCACGACTCAAAACTATTGGCCAGTGTATAGCACACTTCATACGAGGCATTTCACCTGAATAGTTTCTGCCGAATACTTTATGATAAAAGAATAAAATAGCAGAAGCAGCACCATTCACAGTATTAGGCGATCTTTTTTGAGCTTTACGACCAAGAGGTTTTTCATTCTTAAAGTGATGTAGAAAAACTTTAATCTCTTCAAAAGTAATATCTTTTGGATGCTTGTCATAAAACTTAACGAGTCGATAAATTCGAGCAAGATAAGCTTTTTGGGTGGATGGAGCTAGATTTTTAAGCGTAATTTCTCTAATAAGTTTTACTTCCCAATCTTCCATCATTTTTCTCCTTTGTTGATGGTTTAAAACTAGGAATGTAGTGTTGAAATAAAACTATGTAAGTGCAAGGTTTAAAGGCTTTGAGCAAAAAATATGATGAATTTAGCAGGACCTATGCATAAGGCCCAGGCCGGAGGCCTTTAGTTCAAGTCCCAATAAATAAAAGAGGAGAGACTTGCATCTCTCCTCCCTCCTAAAAGTACTTTCTAATAAAGATCAGAATACTGATCAATAAAGCAATTACTTCGAGGATGGTACAAGAAGAAAACCCCACGTTTTGAGGGGTTTTTATATTTTTATGATCATTATTTCTAGTTATTTAAATTGATAGAGAAAATTAATTCAAAATTGAAATTCACTGCAATAGTCCAGTAC
>CAWUIU010000128.1:0-8568 GCA_963922285.1 uncultured Oligoflexia bacterium
AATTATTCCAACGCTCGATCGATATTCAGTTGCATCGAGTTGAGAATTTTGTTCAAAAATAGAGCGTGGGATTCGATTGATTCTATTGTTAAATTTGGCAACATCACCATTTGAATCTGTAAATGGTTGGCAATAGGAATTTGCACTGCAGGCATGGTGTCTTGGTTTATCTGTCTTAGAGTATGTATTTGCAGCTACGGCACTATTATAACCTGTTGTGCAAAGTGCTCCTCTGCCACGATAAACACACCTTTTTGTACTTCCTTCATATCGAGATACAAGAGTCATTAGGCTTAAAGACTCTTCAGTGAAAGGAATTTCTTGACCGTTATCATCAAATCGAGGGAAATTACCCTTTATACCTGAAACATCTTCACATGCATATTCCCAACCTAAAGTAGCTGCACAATCACTATCTTTTTGACAAATGTATGCTTGCTGACATTCCGCAGCTGTTGTCGCGATATCTGACTCTGGGAATTCATCTGTACCGTTAATTATGCTATCTTGAACGATGACATCAAAAGTATTATTGTCGAGAGTTTGATCTCCATAGAAAGCATTAAAGGCGAGAAAGAGGCGATTCGATTTAGCTTTGATTCGTCGAGATGTTCCAATCGCAAACCATTTTACCCCATCAAAAGACCCTATGAGGGCTCCATAGTCAAAGCCATACCAGTCTCTTTGATAGCCGTTTGCATGTAGGAAGTGTTGAGCAGCAAGACGATCTCTTCTTTGATTAACAACGTTACTGTCTTTTTTGTGTCCCCAGGGAATCATTGTTGCAGGAACATAACATGAGCGACCAAAGGCTTGTTCATCTGCACGATATGTCGATGCATTTAGTTTTGATGATGATTCATAATCTGGTTTGAACCCACCACCGCTATAAGTTAAGTTTTCTGGAAATAATCTAACGAGATTAGAGTAGTAATCAAAGCCACAATTATAACAATTTGTAAAACTACCTTTTGTTGAAGTGATATCATATGTCGTACCTTTCTTTACTGGAACTTCTTTAGCAGGTAGAGCAGACCCTATTCCGTAAGTATAGGAACCATAAATTTCATTAAACCCAATGTATGTACTAATATTATTAGGTGTTAATGGATTAAGGTTTGTATATTCAAAGGCAGTACCTTCTTGCTCGTTAATTGAGTTCGTATAGACTTCTGTTTGTGTGAGATCAGACTTGTAAAGTCCAGAAGAATTAAAATGGAGGTGAGGCGTTCTTTTAGATGATAATCTAATGAGTTGCTGTAATGGAGGCTCTACAGTGTCAGCAGGAGGTGATACACATTGATAATTGACAACGATATCATTACTATCTTTTACTTCTTCTAGGGTACAGTTATTGTCTGGACATGTACATATTTCACCAATTCTTGCTTGAGCAACTTTCTTTGATGAGAGAACAGGGTCAGAACCTTGATCAACACTAAAGGTAATTTTCATTTCCTGAGTATCGAGAACGCGAATAATTGTAGCAACAGGACATAAAGATGGTGTACTTGGTGTTGCACATGTTTCTATATCGATAAATCTAATAAAGCTAGGTGTGCTGTTAATAACGACAAAGTCTTGATTTTCTGACATTTTAATACCATCGACTTCAACAATTACACTTTTTGAAGTGTCACGGTATCTCGGTATCAAAAATTCATTACTTGCTGGAAAATGATCAGTTGTCGATCCAATATTTTGACCTTGAATATAAGTTTTATAACAAGAGGCTACATTTGAATTAATCTCGGTACATGATCCGTCAATCCGATATCTAATTCTTGCCGACTTATACTTACTATCCTCATTAAATGTTTTATTAACGGTTACTAGAGAGGAGCTTGTAAGAACATCATTAGTACCAGCGAAGCTTAAGTCACTAGCACTTCCACGATAAGTACCATCAATATAAAGTGATTCATTTTGATAGATTACTTCATATATAGCCTGATCTTCTGGAAGAGTTCCTGTATACGTTATGGAAAAGTCTCGGTCGTCATCACCAGCTCTAAAAAGTACGTCTGTAGCAGTGATGTCATCATAAAAAGTAGTACAGATACTTTGTTCACCATCAATTGGTGTTGTGCATTCATAAAGGTACTTTAATTCTAAAAACCTTTCTCTTGCTTCTTCATTAGGTGTAAGAGCTGTTTCGTCGTCATTTTCATCACTACCATCACTTGGTGGTAGTTCCCCACAAATAAAATAGAATTGTGGATAACGGGTTTTGTTATTTTCGTTGCTTGCAACATCGATGAGTGCTGCAAGGAAGCTTGCATATTCTGGATCGGCTGCTGTGTAAGTCTTTTTTAATTCACCATCATTGACACATTGATTGTTTAAACAACAATCAAATCCTGTCGTAGTACATTCATTATTAGATTGACATTCACTTGCTGAGAATGACTGTGTTGAATAGACGAGTTCTAAGTTTAAATTAAAACCATCAAGAGCATCAATAGTTGCTCCATCACTTGTAACGACAGCTAAGGACTGACTTCGTCGATTCTCATTTGAACAAGTTGGACAAAGGTCTGCAACGGAGTAAACGATATTACCAATGTTAAGAGCATTAACAGTAGTTGTAACAGAAGGATTTTGACAAAAAGATTGACTCAAAGACTTTTCATTGGCCTTATAGGTTAACGATATAAAATTTTCTGTGATACCTGTTGCTATATTAGTTTGTGATCTTGGTAGACCGGCAACGACTAGATTTGTTCCGCCATTAATATTCGGAAAGTAAGTAATAGCACAATAAATAGTGGTCGAATTGTTTTCGATATAATTACTAATGTTTGAACCTTTCAGATTTATTGTATCTGAAAATGTCGAAGGGGCTATGAAAGTACTAGTGTAGTTTTGACCGTTATATTCAATATTGATTGGAGTTGAGTTTGAAGAACTATCACTAGCTGATGAATCGCTATCGTCAGCATTGTCAACAGACTCTGAACTTGTAGAAGATGTTGTCGTTTTATTTGTTTGTGGAGTACAAGAGAATAGAAATCCAATTGATATAAATATCACTAGAAGAAGATTTGTATTTTTTAAATTCTTGTAACCCATTTATCCTCGATTTACCTCAGCTTACTTATCGTAAAATTAAGCTAAGTCCTTAGATTTAATATAAAATGAAGTTTATAAGATTTGGGGATAAAAATATAAGTCATTGAAAAGGCATGCAAGGTGGACTTGTCTACTTGGTTAATGCGCCCTATATTTTGGTCAATTTTAAAGAAAGTAATAGTTTTACGTAACAAATTCATTAAAATGGTCACAAATATACAATATTTACTAGGAGTTATATATGGGTAAAGATACTCACAAAGAAGTTCAAGAGTATTATGGTAAGGAGCTTTCTCAGTCAGAGGATCTTAAGACTAATGCGTGCTGTACAATCAAAAATTATCCAGATCATATAAAAAAGGCCATGGGAAAAATTCATGACGAAGTTATGAGTAAGTATTATGGATGCGGGTTAACGATTCCAAGTTCTTTAGAGGGAAAAAAAGTTCTCGACTTAGGTTCTGGGAGTGGTCGTGATGTTTATCTTGTCTCTCAATTAGTTGGTGAAGATGGTGAGGTTGTTGGTGTTGATATGACTGACGAACAACTTGATGTTTCTAATCGCCATCTTGAATGGCATAGAGAAAAATTTGGATATAAAAAATCTAATGTTAAATTTATGAAAGGTTATCTTGAAGAGTTAGATGAATTAGATCTCGAAGAAAATTACTTTGATGTTATTATTTCAAATTGTGTTATCAATCTCGTAAAGGATAAGCAAAAAGTGCTAAGTTCTGTCTATAAGCTTCTTAAGCCAGGTGGAGAAATGTATTTTTCTGATGTTTACGTAAACAGAAGAATACCTTCTCGTTTAGTTGATGATCCAGTTTTATATGGAGAGTGCTTAAGTGGTTCTCTCTATACAAATGATTTTATCTCTATGTCTCGTAAGGCCGGATTTAATGATCCACGCTTTGTTGAGTCTGAAGTGATTACTATTGAGAATAAGGAAATTCAACAAAAACTACAAGGTTTTAAATTTGACTCAATTACATATCGTCTCTTTAAAATCGAGGGTCTTGAAGATAAGTGTGAGGACTATGGCCAAGCTGTTATTTATAAAGGTGGTATTGAAAACCAAGAGCTCGCTTTTAAACTAGACTCTGGTCACACTTTTGAAAAAGGACGACTAGAAAAAGTATGTGGTAATACATATTTAATGTTAAAAGAAAGTCGACTTAGTGAATATTTTACTTACATAGGAAATTTTGAAACTCACTATGGTGAATTTGATTGTACTTATGAAACGGGTGGGACTGATTCCCTTTCTGGTTCATTTGACAATGGTTCTAGTGGCCCTTCTTGTTGCTAATTATGATTAGAAGATACTAGTTAAAATTTTCGATTTCTTTTAAAAGTAAGAGGAGACCGTGGTTTGAGAATTTTTCTTTTAACCGTAATCGGTCTCCTTTGAATTGATACATTTTCGAGCTGGTCTTTTCTTTTGTACTGATACCAATCCCTAGTGAGCCAACTGGCTTCTCGTCACTACCACCTCCTGGCCCTGCAATTCCTGTCCATGAGATACTGATGTCCACATTAAGTTGCTTTCTTGCACCAGAGGCCATTTCAAATGCGGTTTGTTTGCTAACAGCCCCGTATTTTATAAGTGTTTGTTCTTTAACTCTTAGAATATTCATTTTCACTTCATTGGCGTAAGCAGTTATACTACCAATAAATACTGAAGAGCTACCTGAGATATCTGTTATTTTTGAAGCACTAAGTCCGCCTGTGCAACTTTCAGCAAAACCTATTGTTATATTTTTTTCTTTTGCTTTTTGGACGATGACTTCGGCTAAACTTTCAGGACCGATATGCCAAATACTTTTTGGCAGGTCTGTTGAATGTATTATTTTAAGAATAGAGTCTTTATTATTCTGGAGGTCTACATCTCTTTTTATGCGTAAAGAGATATCCACACCTGTTAAAGTTGGTAGCGATGAGACTTTTGCGTATTTTTCAAGCTCTTTCCAAAGCTTTGGGTAACGAATATTAAAAATTTCCTCTTCAGGAATTCCATGGGTTCTAATATGCATGTATTCTTGTTCATCTGACTCAAGAGATAATGAAACTTTTAGCTGGGGATAAATTTCTTCTTCAAGCATGACTTGAAACTCTCTTGGGACGCCTGGAGATGCTATCAGAATTTTCTTTTGCCCATCAACTTCATTTTTAAACATTATTCCTGGAGCTAGACCTTTAGGGTTTAAGATATATTCAGCGTTCTTTGGGAATTTGTGGTAGTTACTAATACTGAGCTCCCAGTCTTTTCCTAGGAATCTGTATTTATCCATAAGATCTTTTTTTATATTATTTCTTTCTTCAAGAGTTGTTTTAAAATAGTCGCAAAGAACTTTTTTGGTAATATCATCTTCTGTTGGACCTAGGCCTCCAGTGATAAGAATAATATCACTTGTTGTAAAAGCATGATCAATTGTATTTTTTATTGTGTCTTCATCATCACGGACGAAGTATGAGTTAACAAATTGAATAGGCTTATCTAGCAGAAATTTAGCAAGAAACTTCATATTGAGATCATCAATTTTCCCTGATAACAATTCATCCCCAATAACTATTTGCGATAATGTCGACATTTCTTCCTTCTTTTTGTGTTATTTCTACAATTATTTCATACTTTTATGGCCTTTTTTAGTGTTTTTTTATACAAGCCATTTATGTCGACAATAATTAATTTTCGCCTCAGATTTGATGAAGATGTTGAAGCTTATATTAAAAAAGATTATCCTAAAGTAATTGACTTTAGAATTCACTCACAGGCATTAGATGCTCGTGGGGCGAACCGTGGAAAGAAGCCAACTTATAATTACAAAGTTGAGGTCATTGAAAATGGTGAACACTTTAGCTTTTTCAAAGAAGACTACCCCCAATTAGGTGAACTAAGTGAAAAACCAATAATTATTGGTGCAGGACCTGCAGGACTTTTTTGTGCTCTAAGATTAGCAGAATACGGTGTACCTTCAATTATTATTGAGCGTGGGGATCAGGCGCATAATCGTATGAAGAAAATAGCTAGACATTGGCGCTATGGTGAGTTTGATAGTGAAAATAATGTCTGCTTTGGTGAAGGTGGAGCTGGTTTATTTTCTGATGGAAAGTTAATAACGAGAATTAAATCTCCTTATGTTAGCTATGTGATGAATCGTTTTGTTGATTTTGGTGCGCCAAAATCAACTGCTTACATGTCAAATCCACATCTAGGTTCTAACAGAATTCGTGCTCTCATAAGTAAAATGACGGATCACCTTAAAGAAGTTGGCTGTGAGTTTCATTATAACACGAGAGTCGATGAACTTCTCTTTGAAGATAACAAAATATGTGGTGTTAAAACACAATCCGGAGACAAGCTTTTAAGTAATAATATTGTCTTGTCCATTGGGCATTCTAGTAAAGAAATTTATAAACATCTTAAAGATTCTAAAATTGCAATGAAGCATAAAGATTTTGCAATTGGCGTAAGAATTGAACATCCTCGAAGGCTTATTGATCAAATTCAACATGGTGATTATTGGGAGAGTGGTCTTGGAGCTGCTCGCTATAAACTTACTTATCATAATAAGGAAAACCAAAGAGGGACATATAGTTTCTGTATGTGTCCTGGTGGCTATGTTCTATCAAGTGGTACAGATAAAGATGGTATCGTTGTAAATGGAATGAGTAATTTTGCCAGAAATTCACCATGGTCAAATGCTGCTTTAGTCGTCAGTATTAAGGCCGGAGTCGATTTTGAAAAAGATGATATTCTATCTGGTCACTACTATCAAAAAAGAGTCGAGAAGGCCGCTTATGAATTATCAATGGACCATGCTTCAGGAAAAGAGGTTCCGTCGCAAAACTTAAAAGACTTTCTGGATTGTAAGAAGAGTGTATCACTTAATAAAACCTCGTGCCCCTCAGGTATTTTTTCTTATGACTTGAATAACCTCTTACCTGAAAGTGTGGTAAATGGTCTTCGAGAAGGTCTTGTGAATTTCAATCGCAATTTAGAAGGTTTTATTTCTAATGATGCACTATTATTAGCTCCTGAGACCAGAACTTCAGCACCTGTGACCATTAGTCGTGATAAATATAGCTTTGAGTCCACAAGTCATGAAGGACTTTATCCTTGTGGAGAAGGTGCTGGCTACGCTGGTGGTATTACCAGTGCTGCCGTTGATGGTGTAAAAGTAGCCATGTCGATTTTGGAGAAAGAGAAAGGTTATATTCAATAATATCCGTATCTAAATTGGCCTCCTCCTTGCTTGTATATAGAGTACATGGATAAAATAATCATTTTTCTAATTTATACTATGATAAGCTTCGTTTCTTTAGGTGTAGATAACTTACCTAAATTACTAACAAGAGGAGGGGGCTTTTCACCTGTTAAACTCATTCCTCAGTGGGCAAGCGATGGGAGTAGTTTTTGGTACTTTGATCAAAACTCATACACTATTAAGTATTATGATCACTCCATTAAAACGACAACAGAAATCGTCAGCTCTGAACAAATTGATAAAATTAAAGATATTACAAAACATAAAAGTAAGTACCAAACGGCCATGGCAGTTAAATTTATTGATTCAGAAACTATCACAATTAGCAATGGGCTTATAAATTACAAAATCAATTTAGAACATATGGAAGTTGTATCTGCTGATAATGTTGACTTAACAAAACTTCCAAGGCCTGTACAAGGAAGTCCATATAATGAAATTTTTTCACCAAATGGAGATAAAGCGGTTACTCTTCTTGATGATTCACTTGCTTTTCGCTCTCTTGTTAACATGGAAGTCGAATCTCTAAAAACTCTTACTTCTGATAATCCAAATGTATTAAAGAGTATAACTTGGAATTTTAATGAGTTAGTGTGGTCAGATGAGTCGAATTATTTTCTTATTTATGGAGAAGATCTTAGTGGTTATCAAACTTTAACTTTTGATGATGTTAGTAGCCATATCTATAACTTTGATGGACCTGTGAAAAAAGATGTCGTTTTACTTGTAGATACAATTTCTAAAAAGCTTGTAGAGATTCCAATAGACGCGTTCTCGGGCGAGTCAAGAAGTGTCCAAATCCACAGTTTTAACAATGGTAATTTTATTGTTTCCTCAATGAATTATTTACAAAATAGTAAAGTCTATTACAAAGTCGATTTAAATGGACATGTAAAAAAATGGTTTGAACATTCAAGTGATACCTTTGTAAGTGACTATCTATTAAGTATGAGAAGGTCTAATCTATTCTTAGTAGATGGCGAAGATTATGCATTTTATATTTCTGATGAATCTGGTTTCCAACAAATCTATAAAATTAATGATAATGGTAGTAAGGACTTATACTTTTCAACAAAAACGCAGATAGATGAAATTATTGATTTTAACAAAGAAACTGGAGAAATGATTTTTTCAAGCTTCATGGTTGAAGAAGATCATCCTTATCACTTACACTTGTTAAAATACCAAAATGGGAAAGTAAAAAGACTAACTCGTCAAAAGTTAA
>CAWUIU010000129.1:0-8563 GCA_963922285.1 uncultured Oligoflexia bacterium
TACAACTAGTGAGTCACCCACATTGAAGTCTTTATTAATTTGTTCCATTAACTCTTTTAAGGCCTTCTTTCTGTCTAAGTTTAGGAGAGGATCTCCACCTAACATCTTGTCCAGAGAGTCAATGTTTTCAGCTAATTTATTATGAAAAAGTGGTACCACTATATTACGATACGGAATCTCCTTTAGTGCCTTTTCAAAACTATCAATTGGTCTAAGATGAACATAGCTGACCACATAGTGAGTATTTGTATCAAAGAATGTTTTAGGCTTATTATTGCGAAAAATATTTCCATCCTCAAAAATCACCTTGTATCCAAGGTCTACTGCATAACCGAAAGTATCTGCTAGCTGAACAAATGAAGTACCTCCATGACTATCTCCCATAAGAACTTCACGATTTGCAAAGATTTGCCCGCCAGTATAAGCCGCGCTCCAACTTCCAAAATCAAAACTTCCCTTCTCACCACCCTCAGAGGTTTTTAAGTATTCATTAAACTTCTTTTCAAGAAAGTTATCCTCCTCATTATCAGACTGATCTAAGCGTATAAACTCTGCAATAGCATCATTGACAAACTCAAAGCCACTACTTTGTGCTTCTAAAATTAGATCCGATAAATTCTCCATGAATGGTTCTTCCATCGAACCAGCACCAAAGTGTGAGGCGTAACCAGTGTATCTCACATCTTTTAGACGGCCATTCCTAAGGTTTTCACCATAAGAGATATCTGAATCAAACTCAACAACTTCATGATCAATCTGATAAAGCTTTAATAAGAAATTACGACGTGCAATTAGCTTTTCAGTCAATATAATCCCTACTTCTTTAGGAAGTTTCGCTTCTGTAACAGATGTTTCAATCTCACTTCTTTTTAATAATTTTAAGGCAATTAAAGAACGTAGAACTTCGCTCTTTTCAACTTCTTCATACTCACCATTTTTTTTAAAAAGAACACTATTATTATGAACTTTACCAACATACCACTCTAATAGATTAATACTTTCCCCAACTTTTGCATAGACAAGTGGAATAAAGAAGTCACTAGCCTGATTAGATCCCTGCTTGAGATAATGGAAACTATTATGACATCCTTTTTCAACGACAATTAGATCTTGTAGAATCACTTTGTGAACAGACTTATTTTGTTCTTCAACATCGACATCTTCGACAATAGAAGGCATCCATCTCTTTTCGATATCATCCTTTCCTACTCGAAGAGACATTTCATGCTTAAATGTCTCTAACTCAGCAGTAGAAGAAAAGTTCACTTCAAGCCTATCCATATATTTAAAAAGTGGAACTCTAAGACCCATTCTAGAAAAGAGAGAACTTTTCAATAAATAGGAATGAAGATCACTTGCCAGAAAGATTAAATAATCTTTCTCAAAGCTAGATGCTTGAAAGAGAAAGCTTTCACGAGGACTATCGTAAAAAGTCTTGTAAAGAATGATCTCGTTGCTATTTGGCGCTTTGGGGTTTACAAGAGTACATCGGTCTTCAATATCATAGCGGGCAAAAACACTTACTGAAAATTGTATAAAAATTAAAGCTGAATAAATCCAGTTATGTGTAAACATTTATAATCTCTCCCCAAGTAAACACAACATTGCATTTCTTAGGCCAAAGAAACAACATGATTCAAAGCACTTACAACACTAATTGGTCTAAAGTTTAAACAGTAATTCGTGTCTGTAACACTTTAGATTTTGTGTAATGAACGGAGACAAAGCAAACACTTGAGTGACTTAAAAGACTTATAGAAGGGAGTTTCAAAGATTAAAGAGGTAAGCTGTCAGACCTTAAATTATGTGATTTAATCTTATTCCCAAACAAAATTAAGCACTTAACAAGGAGACAGCTTTGCAAAACAATAGCATAAAATTAATCAAAAAAATGACTACCCCATTTTCTTATAAGGTTAACAGCATACATTTGCCACTATTCATTAACATTTAGATGCTTCGATTGATGTTATATCTCTACACAATAAATCTTAATACCCATCGATCCCTTCAAGCCTCAAGCTCCTTTTCCTACGACATTTAAGTAAGTTTTGCAGTAACTTCAAGACGACATACTAATAAGATTGAAATTTTATTTCGTAGTATTTCAAGGACAGGGTTAGTTTTTCATTTATACCAGATTTTACTTTTTCGTTACTCAATATATAAACTTTAACTCCTTGCCTAAACTTTTTATATCGACTGACCGATAGAGAGTTAAGGAGTACTAATGAAATATGTTAATTGTGTAATATTGTGTTTTTCTCTATTATTTAATAGTCATCTTACTTATGCAAAGATGCCTATTGCAAAATCAGACAAATTTATAGCTCGCTATTTAAGCAATCTAAGTAATATTGACTTGAAGACAATATTTATTAACGAATTAAAAGATAAAGTGTCCAGTCAAGAACTTAGCAGACTTAAGAACAGCAAGTTTGCAGTAAAGTCGAGCTATAGAGATAATAAACACTATCTCAATTGGAAGATTAACAATAGAGTGCTGATTGACTTCTCCCTAGACATCTCGAAGAAAGAATTTGTAAACCAAATAACAAAAAAGGTATTTCCTATAAGCTCTCAAGAGGATTTAATAATTGTAAAGAGAGATCTCGTTAAGAACCTAAAAGATTTCCAAATCGTCGACAACAAAAAGATCAATCTATATGATCTTATTTTTTTTAGCGAGGCACATGCTCATCCAGTAGGTCTTATATTACTTTTAGCTATAGTAATAGATTTAATCATTACTCCTCTTCAACATCTTTACTACTGGGAAGCAAGTCTTATTCAATGGATTGAAAGACATCTCGATTTTTCAGACGACTTTTGTTGTACATTTACTAATACATTCTTGGAAAATATTAAAAATGAGAAATTAAAGACGAGAACATGTGAAAAAAGTGCTGCCAAGCTAACTGAAAGATTAGTCAATTTTTCAAATGGTGATATAAAAAGGATAAGTAATGATGATGGAAGAGAGTTACTGAAAAAAGCGATAAGGGAACTCAAAAGTAATCTAAGTGACTTGACTCCAAGCTCAAGATCTGTATTTGACGATTTTTTCTCTGAATATTTTTATTCAGACAAACTAGAAGATTTACTAGATCCAGAACAAGTAATAAAGAGTTTACACTCAATGTTCAAAAACTGTGATAAAAACTCTTTTCTAGTAAAAACAGGAGAAGATTGGAATTTTTATAGTCTTTACGATACAATTCTAGGCGCTAATGAAATTGATTCCAAAAAAATGCCAACGATCGAGATTGAAAACTCTCTTGAATGTAGAACCTTCTACTCAAGCAAGAAAGAAGAGGTTAACAAGGGACTAATTGCTATGAGTAGAGATTTTGCTTGTAATGAGAAGCTCAATTCTACTTTTGAAGAATACAGACAGTCTGTTATCCAAATTGAAAAAAAGTCACCAAACAAATCAGTGAATTGGTCAGCACGAAGTATAAAACAAAGAACTGAAGACTTTATTAAGTGGACGAATGCTTTATCTCGACCTTCGGCAACAGGAAAGTAGATTGCACAATTTTTTAATAGCATTAATTAGAGCTTCATTATTAAGTTAAATAAAACAAATCTTGCGAATCTGTGCCAATCTCTACTTTATCTAAGGCATTACACAAAGGTTACGACTGATAGAATTAAAATATTTCATAGCAATTCAGAATGAAGCTTAATATATCTCATTCAGTACTTATAAAAACTCAGATAACGTTTTCTCAAATTTTAAATGAGGGTTTTAATAGAACTTATTATAAGTAGCCCCCATTAATAATTTTCCGAAGGACATTCTGATAACTAGTATGAACAAATACTTGCTTGTTAACAGTATCCTTCAAATTACTGAGATTAGACTTCGCCAGAACTTTATCGACCGCTGACATTATGAGAGCTACTTTAGCGTCTTGATTATTTGCACGACATGCCTCTTGTAGCTCTACTGCGATTTTTAAATTTTGAGAAAGATTGTACTTAAAAAAACGATCGACTTTTTCATCATCTAAATCATAGTATGGAACATGGATATTTCGAAGAGAATCTCTTAGCTCAACAATAGATACTCCCTGCTTTTGACTAGCAAGAACTTCTAGCCTTTGAGTTTCACCCCTCAAGAAAGTAACCAACTCCTTTTGAGCCTGTTTTATTTGTTTGCTTTCAGAGATAGAGACTTCACCTAACGCTTGACAAGAATAGTACTCCTCATAGATTGAAACTAATTTACTAAATTGAATTTTTAATTCATCAATATAAGAAGATTTTTTAGACTCCATTAGTATTAAAGCAAGATCCTTAAATTGGTTTTGGCTGTATTGTTGATCGAGTTCTAAACTGCCTATATTTATATCGATAGAGTCTTTAAACTCTCGAAAGTTCATTCTGAGTTGAATTGTTTCACACATCGAACCTGGTGAGCTAGAGTACCCACCTCTTGCATCGAAAGTAGAAGTAGCTCCCACAACTTGCCCAATGCCACCAATGATACTCATGAAAGACCCTACAATCCCACTTAAAACAGAACTCCTTTTAGAACATTTAAGAACCTCTTTTTCTGGCTTATCTCGCTTGTATATCTCATATAACTTTTGATCAACCAGATTATTTTGAGGGGAAAAAAAAGACTCTGCATCATATACTTCAGAAGCATAAGTCGATATTACCATCATAAAAACAATTACCAACTTCCTCATCTACTTACTCCTGAACTATTTTTAGAAGATTTCTGATTAGCTTTAGATGTAGAACTATTATTATCTGATTGCCCGTCAACATGTCGCTTATCAATGTTGAATTTTTCTATGAAAGAACCAACCCTTTCTCCAACATTTTGACTATTTTCACATGTAATACTTTCCAGAATATTAAATTTCCTTATCTCAATCCCCTCAAGAGTATTTACATCCGTTAAAATAGGAATACATGTTTCATCATAGACCGACCTTACTACATTTTTCCTCAATATAAGCTGATTGAAAGCTTCCTGCTTATCAGTTGGATCTGACTCATAACAAGAGGACTCAACTCTCCGAGGCTTCAGGTCCGAAACTTTATGAAAGCCATATTTTTGACAAAAGCGTAAATGAGCATCTTCATCTTTAGCATCCAAAAAAGCCATATCTAAATGAGGATATTCAAATGTTTTAGAATAAAGTTCTCTCATTGATAAATCTTGATCGTATTGGCTATAACTAGTACTAAGATCTTCATAAAAAGAATCACTAAGCTCTATATAACTCTCGAATAATAATCGACGAGCTCTCAGATCTATTTCCTTAAATTCATTATAAACTTTCTCACTAAGCAACATCTTCATTTCAAATACCTCTTCAGCCTTAATAGTATCATCCATAAGACTACCAGCATGTAAGTCATTATCTAATGAGAAAACAAAGCTCTCTACTTCAAGCTTAGTCTTAACCTCCTGTGCTCTTCTTAAAATTTCTCCTGCTTGAGATAGATGCTTTCGAACATCTTCATTTGTTATATCAAGAAGATATCGACTATTTTTTATATCATCTGGATTTTTTGAAGATATAATTTCATCATTAAATATCACATTATAATAATGATCGATATCTATCCCCATAAAACTACCACCTAATTCTGCCTGAGCACATGAACTAATAAAAATCACTATAAGTGACAATAATATTTTTCTCATAACAAACTCCTCCTAAAGTTAAAACTGCATAAGTTGTGCCACTTTTCTTAAAAACAAACATCTTTAATTGAATTGTAACTGTATAATAATTAAAATACTGCCTATTCTTTAGACAGGTTACGGATTCTTTGTCGTGATCGATTCTATTTGTCAGTTGCACTGCAGAACTCAGGCTACCTTTTTAGATGAATTTACTATGCCAGCTTCTGTATCGTCATTTGCTTTACTTATCTTTAAATTGTCTGATTCAAATGTCAGTTGTTCGAGTTCATTTGTCACATCATCTGATTATACATCAAAAAAGACCTTCTCTTTCGACCTTCTTTTTGTCTCTAAATTCGACACCAAAACAATTGACACCCTCATACAATTTCCAACTATCATAAAGTTAAGCGCTTCAGTTCACCTTTTCTTAATTCTAAGCGATGCACGACATATTAACCACAGAGCTCTATAGTAAGCCTCTTAATTCACCAAAGAAAATCCGGACGAGTAAATGCTTATCAATCAGCTCATACTTAACTAACCTATTTTTCTAGGCCAATCCTAAGAGAAATTCTTTTGTTTATCTGATGGTTTCTTGAAGGAGTGAATTTTCACTGATACTATTTTTTGCATAATAAATAATGCATAGAATATGGATAAAATATGGAATTTTTAAATGAAGCAATGGCCATGATTAATTCAAACGTAGCTTGGGCGCCATGGTTAATCTTTGGTCTACTTGTATTGGCTGGTTTTAATATTCCCGTATCTGAAGATTTAATGCTTTTTACTTCTGCCTTATTAGCTCTAAAGAATCCGGAGTACAAGTACCAATTATTCCTTGGTGTTTATGCAGGAGCTTATATTAGTGATCTCATTTGCTATGGTTTTATTGGTCGATATCTTGGTGCCAAGCTTTTTAAAATCAAGTTCTTTGCCTCGATGGTTACCCCAGAGAAGCTCGAGAGCATCAACGGATTCTTTAAAAAATATGGAGTAATGACGCTTATTCTAGGACGTTTCGTTCCATTTGGATTCAGAAATGCACTCTTCCTGTCAGCAGGTTTAGGGAAAATGAACGCATGGAAGTTTGCTCTATCTGATCTATTAGCTTGTACAATCTCATGTGTTAGCTTCTTTTGGATCTATTTTACCTATGGTGAAGTAGCGATTGAATACGTAAAAAGGAGCAACTATGTAATTGGTGCGATTGCTGCTTTGATTATTTCCTTTGTTCTCTACAAAAAATTCACAAATAAAAAGTCAACTTAAGTAATATCAAATACTTAATGAGTTGTTTTCACAGATTTTGTGAAGATTGTATATTTTACACAAGTTTTGTGAAAATATTGTCATTACACCATCTCTCACGCATTATGCCTTCAACGAAACAGACAAAGCATACAAAAGGATGGGCCATGAAAGCTACAAATTTAGAGCGAGTAGATGTGATCAATGTTAATGATTGGAATCAATTAAAACAGGAAAAGAAAAATTCGAGAGATCTAAAAAAGTACTACTCTCTTCTAAGCTTTAGTGAGCTCATCGGTGAAGTAAGCTATCTCAGTGATGAGATAGCTTCACTAACAAAGACCCAGGCTATTGTAAAATGTGAATCACTCATTGAAGAATTTGAAAAAAGAAGTAAAGATAACCCTTCTCTCATTACGCAAATGGCGATGATGAAATCTTTACTAAAAAGAAATATTGAGCTCCTATAAAGGAGCTTTTTAAGGGGATTCTAAAGATTGATAATCATGTAAGATCTTAAGGCGTAGCAGTGAAATTTTCAACTCACTGTCGTAACCAAGTAAACTAGCAACTTTTCTAATCAGAGCATTATTCGATTTTTTTCGATCATTATTTTCAAACAAACTTAGAAGATAAACGATATTCTTTGTATATGTTTCAACATAGGCCTTCACAAATTCTCTTTCGAAATGCTCTAACTTCTTGAATGAGACCCCAATTGAAGTTAAGAGAATTTTTTGAACATCACTCATTCCTTCAAAACTTCTTTCGACCTTTACTTGAATTTTAATGATTTCTTTTTCTACATGATTTCGTTCAAGCATTAAAATACGACCAACACTTAATTTTGCGAAGTCTGGATATTGAGTAAGAGGTAAAATGACTTTGAATTCCTTACTTTCAGGAACAAGACCAAGCTCACTGAGGAGTAAACCACCCTCAGAAATATTCATACATCTTCCACTTAAGACATAATTATCGCATTCATAGAGGACATCGTCATATACGGGCGCCCTTAAATGTTGACGCCCTCTAAATTTCTTCTTCTGTTCCATTTTCTATAAAAGTTTTGAAGCGGTCTCAGATAGAACTGATCTCTCACCAACAGTCAGGGTTGAGTGAGCAATAATATCTTCCGTCTTAAGTCTTTCAACGACATAAGCAAGACCATTATTAATCTCATCTAAGTATGGGCTATCAATCTGTTGAGGATCACCTGTGAGAACAATTTTTGTTCCCTCTCCTGCTCTTGTAACAATCGTCTTAACTTCATGAGGAGAAAGGTTTTGTGCCTCATCAACAATCAGATATTGTCCAGGAATTGAACGACCTCTAATATAAGTCAAAGGTTCAATATGTAGTAGGCCATGATCCATTAAATCTTCATAAGATGATGAGTTTCCAGCTCTTCTTTGATCGAATAAGAAATCCATATTATCAAAGATTGGTTGCATCCATGGACCTAATTTATCATTGACGTCACCAGGAAGATAACCAAGGTCTTTCCCCATTGGTTGAATAGGACGAGAAACTAGAAGCCTTGAATACTTCTCTTGATTAATCGTCATCTCAAGTCCAGCAGCAATAGCAAGAAGAGTTTTACCAGTTCCCGCTTTACCAACTAGTGACACAAGTTTAATATCATCATTTAATAGA
>CAWUIU010000130.1:0-8556 GCA_963922285.1 uncultured Oligoflexia bacterium
AACGAAGAACTCTTGAAGCGATTTTCAAAAACCGACGATAAGCAAGCCGATAACTAATTGAGACAAACCAAGAGCAAGACCAATCTTCTCTGCGGACTCTAACGCAAACTCAGCTCCATAGTACAAAAGAACAATTGCCAAAATAAGTAAGAAACATTGTAAAATCATATATAACAACTCTATAATTTAAGATATGAATATTAAGCACTTTTACACACATCTTAGCGAAAAAAAGTTCAAATTTCTAACGATTTCACTCTGTGGCGGCGTGGATCTTATGTTTGCAGGTTACATCTATCATGTCTTTACTGATCGACAAAGACTTAGAACCTCTATTGATCTGGCTAGAGATATCCTTGAAAAGGCTAATCCGTCGATCAAAGGGCAGATTAACGAACAATTTATAAGTGAAATTTGGCAATTGATGACGATGTCAGTCATAACAATGCTTGGATTATTTTTAATCATTCATACCATCGTCTATGCAATGCATACCTTTGATCTCAAAATGGCAAAAGGTTACGTCAAATTTTATGCATGGACCACAGGTGTATGTTGCGCACTATTTGGACTACTTAATATTACATCTCTATTTGGAATTTTCTTTATTCCAGGAGTTCTACTTTTAACATTAGGACAAGGCTTTCGTTATCGTGAAGAGATTAAAAAGTTGGAAGAATAAAATTTGTGCTCTTTGGCTTTGTCCAAGCAGGTAGTTCAACCCACTCCCCTAGAAGTCTTCTTTGACCAATAATTGCCAGAATAAATGAATCAAAGGCCCTTGGGTTTTTAACAATAATATCTAAGTCTTTTTCATACATAAAAATATTAAGCTTGGCTTCAATCTTTTTAATAATATCGAGACGAGCATCTACTCCAAATTCAATATCTGACATTAGAGTAATGTTCTTTTTCAAAAGTATTTTTCCACGAATCAATTCGATTAAAGCTAAATTCACATTACCTTCAAAAAGTTGTAAGTCCTGTGGAAAATGATTCTTTAGATAATGAAATCTTGAAAGCATCATAAGTGAAGTATTTCCAAAAGAATCGAATGTCGATTTGAAGAGGCTTAACAACTGATCGTGATAAAAACACCATACCCAAAAATCAAGAGGTCGATTCCAATACGGAAGAAAACCTTTTTTCAATCTTCGCTTAAATGACCTTGATAACATTTGATCCAATGGCCATTTATCAAAAACATCTTTTGAATAATCAAAGAGGTCATCTTCATTTCTCGCTCTTTCATATTCTTTAGGATGACTATGCCTTAGCCTTTGATCCTTCAACAATATTTCCGTACTCTCACCAACGACGAATTGAACCTCATCAACAGGACAGCTACTTATCCCCGGGCAGTCCATAACACACTCATGACATGGCGGTTTTGTAAGAGGAAAATCGAGAACGAGGTTTTTTATCTTAAAACTATTAATCCAAGATCTAATAGCATCATCACCCGTATCAACATCATCTTCATCATCAAGCTGAAGTAGTGATTTTAAATACCAGCGATCGGATTCAGCGTGAAAATCTAATAAACAGAAGAAGAAATTATCATTTCTTCCACCTTTCATACTAAGTCCTGCTACTCTTTGATTTTTCATTCTCTTTTTACAGAGGTTTATCGACTTTAAAGCTTAAGTGTGTAAAATCTGAGTTCTTGACTAACTCACTGATTTTACTGCCATATTCCCTATCATGAACTAGAATAAAGCAGCCTCCGCCTCCTGCACCGCAAACCTTCATTCCTTTCACAAGCCCCTGTTCATCGAGGCTTCTATAAAATTGTCTCATCTCTTCAGTCACAATGCCAGAAAATAGTTCTTCACGCTCACGACCCTCTTCACAGATAAGCTCCAGGAAGAATTCGTAATCTTCCCTTGTAAGACTTTCATAGGCACCTTTTGCAAGCCTTGCAATTCTTCTAAGCCCTTCTCTAACTATCGGATCATTATCAAAGAACGATTTATAAACTTCCCAATTATTAATTGCTGACAGCCTTAAGGCTCCACTGTAGACAAGAGTTAGATGCTCCTCTAAGAAGGTAGCTAAATTTTCATTATAAAATTGCTCAACTTGAATACCTTCATTCTTTGGGACAAGTCCTAAAATTCCACCGTAGAGAGCTGGATAGTAATCCTGATAACCACATGGTCCTTTATTTAAAATCTTCGCTTCTATATTTCGAACTGTTTGAATCGCTTCTTTGCGATTAAAGAAACGATCAGTAAGTTGGCAAAGAGCACGATAAAGAGTCACTCCCATTGTCGATGACCCACCAAGCCCGGCACCTGGAGGCGATCCCGACTCGAGCGTAAGCTTCACTCCACATGTAACATCAAAGTGATGAAGTATCTGACAAACAAAACTCAACGGTCCAAAATGATCTCCGTCAAAGTTTTCAGTCGTAAAATCTTTTGAGTAAAACTCATTTTCATTTTTATAATCAAGAGACTTAATAATGACAGAGTTTCCTTCAATTTTCTCAATTCCGACTTTTGCCTTTAGAGAAGTTGCAAGATTAAGAGTTACTGTATCTCTTAAAACATAATTAATAGGTTCGATATCAAGAGTACCACCAAGTAAGTCAATTCGAACTGATCCTGATTCATTAATCACTGTAAATTCCAATGTAAGGGAGTTCACGGTATTTTCCATCGAAGTCTAATCCATAACCGATGACAAATTTATCCTCTATTTCAAAACCGAGATAATCAATATTAACAGGGTGAATAGTTTTTGAACTCTTATGTAGAAGTGATGCAAGCTTAACAGACTTTGGATCTCTTGCCTCGAAGAGTGTAACAAGTTCTTTAATTGTTAAACCAGTATCAACAATATCTTCGACGAGTAGGACGTTCTTTCCTTTTATATCAACTTTTATATCTTTAACTAATTCGACCTTACCTGTACTCTCCGTTCCCTTGTAACTAGAAACAGAAATAAAATCCATGAGAACATTTCCATCAATCTCTCTTAAAAGATCAGCTAGGAAAATAAAACTTCCATTAAGAACACCAATGACGACGAGTTCTTCTCCATCGTAATCTTTGGAAATAGTTCTTCCTAATTCTTGAACGCGTGTTTTGATTTTTTCTTGTGATAAGTATTTTTCAAAAGACATGGTAAACTCCAGGATTATTCACCAGGAGTATACCATATCTTAACATTGATAAGTAAATCAGATTTAGATTGTTTTCTCAGAAATCTCGACATTTCCCTGAGCATTAATTTTCTTAAGACCACCTAAAGAAATAGAAAAGGCATGAATGTCCTCATCTTCTCCAAAGTAATCAAAGTGAGAACGACAACGTGCTTCATAAGCTTCTGTCTCCCCTACGACAACTTGCTCTTTGTTCTCAAGAGACTTTCGGTAACTCTTTGTCGCAGGTGCACCACAAACAGTACATATTGCATGAACTTTTAGAACCTGATCAGCAATGCATAGAAGTTCTGGCATCGGACCAAATGGCTCACCTTTATAATCTTGATCAAGACCAGCACAAATAACTCTGATCCCTCTTCTGGCTAATTTTTGAATAACTTTTGTAATGTTCTCATCAAAGAATTGAACTTCATCAATAGCGACAACTCTTGTTGAATCATAAACATTTTGTAAAATACTAATTGAGTCTTTAACCGGTGTTGCTTCAATAGCTTGTGCCGAGTGACTAACAACATCTGTTTTGTGATATCGGTCATCGATAACTGGTTTAAAGATTTGGACTTTCTGTCTCGCAATTTGTGATCTCTTAACTCTTCTAATGAGCTCTTCTGTTTTCCCCGAAAACATTGGGCCGCAGACGACTTCGATCCCACCCGCAAGGTGGTAACTTCCTAGATAGGACATTTAAACTCCTTTCAAATTTCTCTCAAACTATAAAGTTCTGTGTGTTGTGTGTACCGTCTATATTATTAAGGCCATGCTTTTCAGTAAAGGCATTGAGAGCAAAAATTATCGTGATTTTAATAAGTTATAGATTAAAAAAAACTTACAAGTTCAAACACATATCTATGCGAAACAGTAACAATAAAAACGATAAATGAATCAAAAGACTGTAAATAAAGTTTTATGATGCCAATATTTTATACACCTAATCACAGTAAGCAATTGAAATCATGAAAAAACAGAATCAAAATTGGCACCAAACTTGTTTATAAAACAACATGAATTTGTTAATAATCCTATTCATTTCATTACAAATGTTTTGCGCTCTAGCTCAGGAAGCTGCAGGAATTGATGGTGCCGATGGGATTACTAAAGATAGCCGAAATAGTAGTGGAGAATCTGAAAATAGCGACTCAAGTTCAAAGAAACAAAAAAAGCAACGCCTGGCCATTCAGAGACTTCTTCCTGCCGGGGTCCAACAATTTGGAAACATGTATCCAAAAACCCATTTTCGATTTGTAACGGGAGACTTACTCAGTTCGAGCTTCTTTGAAGCAACTGGACTCTTTCCTGATCTCATAGGAGACGATCCTCTTGAAGCGTCTATTAATCGAACAACATCGGTCGAAAGACATGCTGGTCTCTTTTCATTCTTGGCTGTAGCGACAACTGGTGGACATGCAATAAATGGAATTGAAAATAAAATTAAAAATCGTCTAGGTATTGAAAAGACAAATGAAAGAATTACCCAATTAAAAAATGTTGCTGGTCTTCACATTCTTGCCGGAGTCTATGCATACGTAGCCGTGGACTTAGCAATTAAGGGAAAAAGCCAAGATGAAATTTTAGAAATTCTTTCAAAGAAAGATACTTTCGCTGCTGCAGTCAGCATGCATATGGCATTCATGGGAGCAGATAAGTTTATAGAGTTTAGTAAAAAAATGAAAAACAATCTGGCGCTTGTTAATCAAATTATGAAGAATCCTCGAGCATTAGAAATAGCAAAGCAATATACCTCAAAAGGCGGACTAACTCTCTACCAAGAGCTCCTCACAAATGCTAAGAAACTGAATAATGTGAGAAAAGAATTACAAAAATCAAAGATAGCTCTTGGAATCGCTCAACCACAAACAATTCCAGCACTCGTCGCTGGAACAGCTGTTGAATGGACTGCATATTATGTATTTGCAAAAGTTTGGGATGCTTATATCCATAAATCATTTCTGAGTGCTCTTAATTGGTACGATCAAAAAGAATTAAAATCAGGTCTTAAAGATGTTTTTTGTTATGGCGTCGATCAAGGTGATTTACACTATGACTCTACTGTCGAAAACGCAGCACAAGTCATTGATGAGAATATTCAGCAATTATCAGCTCTCATGTTTGCTCCACTCATGGATAAA
Organism: uncultured Oligoflexia bacterium; assembly: GCA_963922285.1. GTDB lineage: Bacteria > Bdellovibrionota > Bacteriovoracia > Bacteriovoracales > Bacteriovoracaceae > Halobacteriovorax_A. The sequence continues at coordinate 5,299 of CAWUIU010000130.1, forward strand.
CAAATGGAGATTTCTCAAAAACTTTTTAAAGCTGCCTATCTCGAAGAACTTCATCGTCAATACTTCGAGCTACAGACAAATGAAGAAAGAGAAGAATTCATTATCTCTCTAATGAAAAAAGAAAGTAAAATGTATGAACTTAATCTAGAGTTCATAAAATCACTCTATAATGGTGTAAATAAAAACTCAGATCAAGAAATCTCTCATAACGTTTTCCTTCGCGCCCTAAAAGACTATACGGATGCTTATAATCCCGTAGAAAAAATGACTGTCAGTCGCTTGAATGCCTCTGCAGGTATTAGAGATATGAAAAGAGCAAATAAGAAACTTTATGAAAGGAGGCTTAGAGAAACAATTCGAAACCTGAACAGTGCTGTTCGACAAGTTGCAAATGAAGATATCTTTTTAGAAAGCCTCAACAAAAAACTTGATAGACTTGAAGTTGAAATAGAAGAGATTCAAAGAGAAGCGCAGAGGCTAAACGGAATGAGTGTTGAAGGGATTCAAGCTTCAAATGAAAAGTACAACTTAAATCCTGAAACCAATCAATTTGAAATTGAATCAATTGAAAATATGCCAGAACCAACAACAGTCTATGAACTCATTCAAGTACAAAAGATCTATACTCAGCTTCTAGCAGGAGTCGCTACAAGTGACGAATCAAAGAAAAAGGTATTAGAGATGCAAAACAAGAATGAATTCGCACTCTATCTTCAAGCACGTAACTGGGAAGATTTAGTTAACTATCATCAAGAAATTAATAAAGTCTCACAGGAAACTCAATCAAATTAATTATCAATAATACGTAAAGGGCAATAGATAATAACAAAAGACCTATTAGAACTAATGGAGAGGCTACAATCATAAGTGATTGCGTTGAGGATAGTCTTAAATTATATCGTAGCCCAATAAAGATATAGAATGTTGAACTTAGAAATTGTAAAAAGCTACCTAGAATTGGAATGATTAAAAAGAAGTTAGAGACTAGTGAGAAGTTAACAACTTCATCAATTGTCTCTTGCTCATAATCTTTATCAAAGAGCTTTGTACAAAAAGAAATAAGTAACTTCCAAAGTCTTACATATACCCACGCCGACAGAGGAAAGAAAACAACATTTCCAAGAAGTGAAATGATAAAGAACTTTCTTTGAAATTCACTAGCTCCAATCAGCGAAGAAATCACATAATTAGCTTTCTCATATGAGACATTTGCTCCAAAAACAGCAAAAGCTAGAGAATAGAAGCTGTAAAGCATAAAGAAAAGCCAAGCGATCAACACAAGCGAAACAAAGTCTGGCATTTCACGAGTGTTATATTCTTCTCCAACAACAGAGAAAAGTCGATTCTTCTTCATTGTTTCATAACGCTGTCTTTCCTCAGCTCTATTTGAATGAGTGTAAATCGGATGAAGGAGAATATCTGTAAAATCTCTTAAGACTTGTAACATAGGCTTATATTATTGCAATTTCGAAAGGAAGTGAAAAGCGATTCCTTTATCCATATCATAGTAGATCGTTTCACTCGACAATTGATCAAGAAATCCTCTAGAATTTTCAAGCTCAATAGAAGACATAGCACTTCTATCAAGAGAGTCTGGCAAGAACCTAGAAATCATATATGCGTCAGAATCAAGAAGTTTTTGTAGTTTTAATTCAATCTTACCTAGGGATTTTGGATACTTCACTAAGTTACCTCCTTCTATCTTACGATTGAGAAAGTATTGATATGGGACTAAAGATCGACGATAAAATTCAGAATTTACTTCATAAACATGCTGATTGGCTTGAAGGAAGTAACCAGTCTTCTTTCCATAGCGTCTAAAAAATTCAAAACTCTTTTGATCGTTAACTACTATTGAACCAATAGAGTCTTTTAACTCTTCTTTTTTTAATTCAACAAAGAAGCTTTTTAGAGAAACAAAACTTTCTTTATATTGTTCAAAGGATTTCTGATTAATTGGAAGTTTATCTAGAAGAGGCTGGATCGACTTCATATTAAAATCGACTTGATATCGAGGGTTTCGAACCGATGTAAAGACGATCTTATTTAAGGTCCCCATTTTTTCAAACGGTAAATAGTTATAGAAATCCTGATCCTTTAAACTTAGTAACTCTTTGAAGTTAAGATACGGGGCAGTTTTCTTCGTTCGTCCATTTGCAAGGCTAAAGGATCCTTCTTTCTTTACCTCTACCCAGTACTGAGACTTATCTTCAATAATTTTCATGTAAAAATGATCACTGACGGCAACTCTCTTCCCTAATTCGAAACGAACTCGCCCCTTTTTAAATTGAAACTCAATATAAAGACCGTCAGGACTACGAAACAAACTTTCATCACTAACTTCAAGTCTTCTTTGTACTTTAATTTTTAGTAAATCATTTAAGAGAAAGTTAACCTTGTCATCGGATAGGTAAAGTCCCTCTTTATTAGTGTAACGACTATCAGTTCGAGTAATATAGAAATTTTTTGAATGAATATGCTCAACAGCGCCAAGCTTACTAAAGTCTGTGATTCTCGCTTTTTTCTCGAAGTCTTTTCGAACTTTTTGATCCTCTTTTTCGATAAAAAAATAAGTAAACGTCAAGAGACCAACAAGAACTCCAGCAAGAGTTATGTTTTTCACTTACACTCTCCTCTTGCGATATGTAAAAATTGCGAAAAATAAGAACAAGATTGGCATACCAATAACACAAACAAAGAGAATAAAATTCTTTTGCATATTCCCAATATAAAGAGGCTTCTCTTTAAAAATTGATGTATGCAGAGAAGTCAGCATATCCTCCCCAACTGTCCAATGTAGTATATTTAAAAAGTAAGTAAAATTGGTACTCAGTGATAAGAATTTATTAGAAACAAAACTCGAATTTCCAAAGGCTATGTATCGCGGCCTTTCTTCTACCGTTATCGCCCCTGCCATAACAACAGGTCCCGGACGATCACCATCATTGAATGTAACCGTATCTGCTAGAACTTCGATAATATTCTTCTCTGCCCAGCTATCATCACTCGTTAATGCCAATGGCAAGAAGTTAGATTTATTTTCGTTAGTTGGTAGCACTGAATTTGAGAGAGTGAAAGCAACTCTTTGCCCTCGATTATGATTAACCCCAAGAGTGTCAAACTGAGAGACAAATGGTGCAGACCCTTTTGATCCACTCATGTGATTTCTCATATCAATAACGATATCGTTTTCAATCTTTAGTCCATTATCAGCATATAGCTTACGCATTGATTTGTAATTATCATCTTTAAACATTG
>CAWUIU010000131.1:0-8542 GCA_963922285.1 uncultured Oligoflexia bacterium
TTTGATGCTTTTAGCTTTGGATCAAATGGTAAAATTATTAAAAAAGCTGACCTCATTTCTTATTTTAAAGATCAAGGTCTATCTGATAAGGAAGCTGAAAAACTAGCAGAACAGGAAATGAAAAAAAGCAGTATGAGTCTCTTTAATATCTTAACGAGACGTTATATTCGCTCTGCTTATCCACGATTCTTGTATATTAGAAAGAAAATTAAATAGAGGTAAGTAGGAGGAATCTCCTACTTACCTGCAAGTTGAATTTCTGGAAAAATTATTTTAGGTGTAAAGAAGCTCCTACTTTTATTAGAAAGTGTCTCGTTACCTACGTATTCGACTTCTTTAAGCATATCAAAGAAATTTGCTGAAATTGTACTATCTTTAAAATAGCGAACGATTTCTCCATTTTTCCAAATCCTTCCACTGACCCCAGCACTGAATTGTCCGCTAATGACGTTTACACCTGATCGAAGACCAGTAACATCTAAAATTTCAATAAATGTTTTACTGTTTAATTCCTCTTCACTATCTTTTCCAGTTGCAATGACAAGATTAGAAGTTGAAAGACTAAGAGGTGACTTTGCTCCTCTGCTAGCACAGAAGTTATTTTTCATCCCTAATTCTTTTGCTGTTGCTGAGTTATGGAGAAATTGTTTCAGGATACCTTTTTCAAAAATTGCATTGTCCTGTTTTTTAAATCCTTCCGAATCAAAATGTGACTTCATAAAAGCTTCAGCATATCCTGGAGAATCTGTTAAAGTTAGTTGATCAGATATAACTTTTTGACCTAATTTCTGTGCAAATGGGCTTTCTTTATGAATGACCGATTTTGCAGAATACATAACACTATAAGCATGAAAGAGTGACTCCAAAATATCGTGATCAAACATAACTGAATGTTTTCCAGTCTTGATTTGACCTGCATTTAAAAGCTTATCAGCTCTTTCAATAGATGAGTTTATTACATCTTCTATTCGCAGATGATTATAATCATATGCTTGAGTTGACTCATAGTGAGTGGCATTTTTCTCTGCGTCACTTAAGAGTGCAGATGTCCAAGCGCTATAGTACTTAATTTTTTTGCTAAGACTTGCTCCAGCAGAATTGATGATTTCGTATTTTGATTCATATTCTGCTAAACCATTATAAGGGGCGTTTGTCGCTCTCTTATCTCTCTTTAAGACTTCTGTCTCTAGAGCAATGGCCTGATTTATCATTGCTTCTACTTCAGGACGGAAGCTAACATTTTCCTCCTCATTTTCCACATGCATTTCGAGGTCGGACTCGATTTCTTCGAACTTACTTAGCTTTGTGTATTTGGAATTTTCAATAGCATTATCGATCGTACGCTCAATTGAGCCTTTATCTGTTGCCTCTGTATATGAAATTCCAACATGACCATCACGGATAATTCTCACGCCCAATACGTGAGTATTTGATTTCTTATACTCGCTTAATTCACCTTTTTCCGATTTAAGTGAAAATGTATTTGATGTTGAATAGATAATATCAGAATGCTTTACTTTCTTTTTGTTAAGAATATCTTGGGCAATGTTTAAGGTGCTCATTTTCCACCTCCAACGAGAATTTCATCCACTTTGATAGCAGGTTGACCAACAGTTGTATTGACACCACCAGAAACTGATCCACAGACACCTGCTGCAAAGTCGAGATTATCGCCGACCATACTAATTTGCTTAAGTGTCTCAGGTCCTGTTCCAATGAGAGTCGCACCTTTGACGGCATCAGTTACTTTTCCATTTTCAATGAGGTAGCTTTCCTGAGCCTTGAAGTTAAATTCACCTGTACCAGGGCTAACTGAACCACCACCCATTTGTTTACAGTAAATGCCCTTGTCGATTGAAGTAATCATATCTTCAAGTTTAGAGTCTCCTGCTTCAATATAAGTATTTCTCATTCTAGATGTTGGTGCAAATCGATATGACTCACGTCTTGCACTTCCTGTTCTTTCAAAACCAGTTTTAAGAGCGCCCATTTTATCAACCATAAAGCTTGTTAGTTTACCGTCTTTAATAAGTTGTGTTTTTTGTGAAGGCATCCCCTCGTCATCAATATTAATTGAGCCCCAGTAATTTTCCAATGTTCCATCATCAACTGCTGATACCACAGAGCTGGCAATCATTTCTCCCATTTTGTTATGAAAGACAGACGCTTTCTTTGCCACAGAGGTTGTCTCTAAAAGATGTCCACAGGCCTCATGAAAAATTACTCCGCCAAACCCATTATCGATAATGACTGGCATCTTTCCAGCAGGACAAGGCTTAGCGGAAAGACTTACAAGTGCGCTTCTTGTGATTTCATCGGCAACTGCTTTAGGATCCATTCCTTGGATAAATTCATGACCCATCATAGCTCCTGGAGAGTAATAGCTTTCATCTTGATTAGTGCCATCTGTAACAATAGCAGATGCTCCAAGACGAATATAATTTCTAACGTCGTTGGTATGAAGACCCTCGGAATTAAAAATTTCAATCTTCTGCTCCCTGGTTCTAACGTTTGCAGCGACCTGGGTAACCTTATCTGAGTTAGCGCGAGTGTAGCGATCAACATCCATAAGAAATGGAATCTTCTCATCAAGAGACAGATTGTTACTTAGTCCATGTCGAATTTGGTGACGATCACCATGATCCATAAAATTAAAACTTTGTAATTCAAGAACCTGATCTCTCAAATCTCTCGCTGATAGTGAATTAACGATTTCAAAGAGATCACTTTGATCAGTTGAATTAGTATAACCATAAAGAACTTTAGTTCCGTAAACAAGTCTAACACCGATACCGAAATTTATTCCATTTGATACGTTTTCAACTTTAGAGCTTTTTATCGAAAAACTTTCAAAACTTTGCTTATCAACGAAGAGTTCAACAAAGTCTGCTCCTCTTAAAAGACCTTGGTCGATGACCGCCTTTGCTACTTGTGAATTAAGCATATTGCTTCTCCTTTAACACAAGTATACTAACAGAAATTATCTAAATTGAGCTAGACTTTATTATTTATGAGATAGAGATTATGCTGCGTTAGGTCTTCGTTCGCGATCACTAGAGCGACGAAATGTTGAATTCTCCATGTTTTCTTTTAGGTCTGGGTGCTTTTCGATAATGGCAAGGAAGTCTTCCTTTGAAAGTCTATAAAGATCACAATAACTCTGTGCTCTTACATTTGCGTTACGCTTTGTTTCACGAAGAAGCGCGGCTTCACCAAAAAATTGTCCTTCATGTAGAGTGGCAACAGCGTTACCATCTTTAAGAATGACTTCAACAATACCATGACCAATAATGAACATCTCATCACCAATTTCCCCAATGTTGATGATGGTCTGTCCAGGGCCATAATACTTTTGTTCAAGAGCACTTGCTACTTCTTTAAGACATCCAGTTGAACAATTTTTAAAAATTGGTAGACCGCGAACGAGTTTCATATTCATGAAAATCTGTAGTTCTTGTTGCAGAGCTTGAGGCAGTTCTCCAATAATTTTATTGTCATTATCTGTTAGTCTCTTGTTAAGCAGATGTTGATAGTACGCGTATACATTTTGTTGAAGTCTTTCTGGAATATTGTAGTATTTCATAAAGGTTACAAGATCAGTCATCTTTTCACGAGCTTTTTCTTTGTGTTTTTCTCCATCATTTATAACCTTTGTCACATTACCAATGACAACACCATAAAAACCGGCACCACAAATCATAATCATCATTGTGAAGAGACGACCTGCATTTGTTGTAGGCGTAATATCTCCGTAGCCAATTGTCGTTAACGTTGTAATTGTCCAGTAAAGGGATTTAATATAATTGGTTACATTGTCTCCATCTGCTGGTGGATTTATGAGGGTCCAACAGCATGAAACGATGTTGGCAAAAATCAAAAATGAAGTACCATATATGATCATCCTAAGAGATCGAGAAACAATCGTTAAGTCTCCAATGATTCTAAAAATATGTATGAGCCTCAATAGTCTTAAAAATTTAAAGAGTTTTAGGGCCATAGTTCCCTGTGGGTCAGCTATTGTATAGGAAATAATATCGAAGGGGGTAGCTGCCATCATGTCCGTTAGGATTAGAGACCACCAACTCAATTTATCTTTTGTCGATTTGAAATCAAGTTTCTTCCTTATTCTTTGATAAACATTATAGGCACCATCACAAGCAAACAAAAGCGATATAATTCCATCCATCAATAACTGCCCAGATTCAATCGATGTCTTGAAAGTGTAGGAATATGGTGCCTCAAGTGCTGTCGCAGTAATGGCGAGGAATATAATACTATTCCAAATTATTTCGCCTCTTGTTATTTTGACAGTCTTGATCATAATACTCGGTTTATATCGGTAATTGAGACATTATAGTCTAAAAGATTTTCGGTTGAGATGACGAAATCTTTATATTGGTAAAGATAAATGGTAAATTTTATGTCAGGTTGTCCGACTTTTCTTGCCTTGACACTGATTATAATCATACCATTGTATATATGAAAAAATATCTAAAGGAGATTAGAAATGTTTAGAAGAATTGGTTTGTTTCTTCTTGTTAATATCTTAGTGATGGCAACAATTGGTTTGGTTTTAAACCTACTTGGTTTCCGTGGCTACATGACATCCCAGGGGATCGCTTATGAGCAGCTCTTGATTTTTTGCCTGGTTTGGGGGATGGGAGGATCTTTTGTCTCACTCTTTATCTCAAAGTTTATGGCTAAAATGGCCTATCGTATGAAACAAATTGAGCCAAGTGACCCTCAACTTGGTTATGTTCACCAAGCAGTCGCTAGTTTCGCCAAGGCCGAAGGGATTAAAATGCCTGAAGTTTATATTTATAACTCGCCAGAGATGAATGCATTTGCTACAGGTCCATCAAGAAACAACTCTCTTGTTGCCGTCTCTGCTGGTCTTGTGTCAAACATGAGTCGCGATGAAGTTGAAGGAGTACTAGCACACGAGGTAGGTCACATTTCTAATGGTGATATGGTAACAATGGCACTTGCTCAAGGTGTTCTAAACGCGTTTGTTATGTTCTTATCAAGAGTTGCTGCTTTTGCACTTTCTCAGGCAATGAGGTCTGATGATGATGACTCACCAGCAACTGGTGGTTTTGCGCAGATGATAATGGTTTTTGTTTTCGATTTACTTTTTGGTTTTCTATCGATGCCAATACTTATGTGGTTTTCTAGATTTAGAGAGTATAGAGCAGACGCCGCTGGAGCAAGACTAGCAGGGCGAGAAAAGATGATTTCCGCTCTAGAGCGATTAAAAAATGGAATTGAGCATATTGATAATTCGAATCCAAATCTTGCAGCTTTTAAAATATCTGGTAAGCAAGGTTTTGCAAGATGGTTTTCTTCACACCCGCCATTAGATGAAAGAATTAGAGCTCTACAAGGTTATTAAAATAGCTGGCCCTCTTGATTTGAGCTTTTGTAAAGAAAAAAGTATCGGTTTACTTTTTACGACTCACTTCGTTGCAAAAAGTAAACGGATACCTTTAAAGTCTTTTTCGAGTTGATTAATCATATCCTGACAAGTTGGGATATCTTTTAAAAGAGATGCTATTTGTCCAAGCTCTAGTTCGCCATTTTCTAAATCACCATCAAGCATGCCAGCTTTTGCTCTCCCTCTTCCAAGGTGTGCGGCTATTTTTTCCTTTGTGGCGCAACTCTTTTCTAGTTCAACGATTTCTTGAAAGAATTTGTTCTTATAGAGTCGAACAGCGACAACATCCTTCATGGTTAGAAGGGTATCAGTCGCTTGAACATTTATGAGGAGATCTTTGTATTTTTGGTGAGCAGAGCTTTCTTTTGTCATCAAGAAGCGTGTGCCCATTTGCACCGCATCTGCACCTAGACTAAAAGCTGCCATCATTGTTCTTGCGTCTCCAATTCCACCTGCTGCTATAACAGGAATTCTTACAGTATCGATAACTTCAGGAATTAAGCACATTGTGGTAATTTCATCCCGACCATTATGTCCTCCGGCCTCAAATCCTTCAGCGACGATTGCATCAACTCCTGCATCTTCACACTTTTTAGCGAGTAGAGGTGATGAGCAGACGTGGATAACTGTCGCACCTTTTTCTTTCAAGTATGGTGTGTATTTTTTGGCAGAGCCAGCCGATGTAAAAAAGGTTCTTATACCATTTCTTAGTGATACTTCAATTTGTTCTTCAACATGTTTGTAAAGTAGAGGAATATTAACACCAATGGCATTTGGTTTTTTAGATAATTGTTTTGCTTTTTTCAAATGTTGGTCCAGTAATTCTGGTTTCATTGACCCCGCACCAACAATTCCGAGACAACCACAATTACTTGCTGCTGCAGCAAGTTTTCCACCAGATACCCAAACCATACCTGCTTGTATAATAGGTTTTTCAATATTTAAAAGATTCGTTATTTTATTACTTGGATACATTTATAAGTCTCCATCTTGAAAAGGTTTTGCTTTTGATCTTTTAACTTTTTCCATGAGCACAATATCCCCAAAGTCTTTATCTAATGAAGCTGTAGTTATAAACCTTTTTCTACCGAAGCCTGGTTCTGCTTTAAAGTAAAAATCATTTTCAAGAAGTGCCCTTCTAAAACTTACAGCAGCACAGTATGTGGATAAAATAGCTCTTGGTTTCATAAGGCTTTTAACTTCCTTAAACCATTCTTGTGTCCATAGAGTCGGATTTTTTCGAGGAGAGTAGGGGTCTTGAAAAATCGCATCAAATCCACACGTGTAGTCTTTTCTAATGGTTGTGATTGTCTTTCTAAGATCTCCTAAATAAATGGTAATGACAAAGTTTAAAAACTTAACAGAGATCTTTCCTTCATTATTTGAAATAACCGCATTATATTCTTGAAGTAGTTTAGCAAGACTTGAATATTCAAGTGTCCATTTTGCAAATTCAGGATCTATTTCACTTGTGACAAAATTTAACTGTTTATAATATTTTAAGTCGAGGAGAGTTTTAATTGTCGCTTCTGGCCCTATCCCGTTAGCAAAGCCTATTTCTAGAATATTAATATCGACTTGTTTCTTAGCAAGTTCTGGAATCGCACAGGCCTTGACATAATTGTGGATAGTTTCACTCCAAGCGCCAGAGGTTGAATGTGAATTTTCATCAAAGTAACAGCTTCTAACGGTCTTACTTCCATCTTCTGTTTCAATGATTTCATATTGGCCTAAAGTGCCTGAAAATGTTCTTTTCATTTTTAATTTATAACCTAAATTCGGCTGTTTAGCTAGCATCACTTTCTTTTACTAAAGATACAGAGATTTCAAGTCGATAAATAGTTGATGAAAGTATTTTACCATATTCCATTGATTTCTGTGTTCTTCTTATCGATAGTTTCTTGTGGAAAAGGTGAGCTTGAGAACTCAAATATTGACGATATTGAGCCAGGTTCACTTATGACTTTAAAAAGTTCGTTATCTGAATCGGAGATAAATGGTTTTAGAAATATTTGTTTAGCTCTAAGATCGAAACGTCTTAAATTACAAAGTGTGACAATTAGTCCAACTAATGAATTTTCGTTAAAGGAAACCAATTGTGAAAAAGAAAGGCAAGCTGAGAAAGTAGCAAATTTTAAAACCTTTATAGGCTCAAGTAATGTACCTGAGTACCTCTTCTTAAATGGTGTGATTTCAGACTCTTATGATACTGATATTCAAACTGATCAAAGTGGTTATTTAAAGAGTATCTGTTCTGAAATTGTTGATAATGATAAGTTGAATAAGAGTGATGCTGAGACATCTTTCAGTGTAATAACTTATCCATCTGTACATGAAGTAGAGTTTATCTCTTTTTCCTCTCCAAATAAGTTTCTCTATGCTTATGGTCGAAATAATGAGTTAACGCTTGCTAAGCGAACAGAAATCGAGACGCATAGAGCTCAACTATCTGAAGATGCGCAGAAAGATTCATTTAAAAGTGAATATACATTGATTCGCAAAATAGAGTTCGCAGTGGAAATGAATCAAAATGATGACTACTATGGTTTTATAGAGTCGGTCCAAAAAAGTCATTATTGTGTAAACAAAAAGTTTAGTGTCTTAAGGCAAGATATCAAATTTGAATAATAGGCCATCCTGGCTTAGCTATTGCATATATATTTCTATAAATTCTGTAAGAGATATTTATTATGCAAAAATTGTATAAAATTTTGACACTTGTTAGTACATTGATCGTTACACAATATGTATCGGGGAATCAATGTGTCGACATAACTCTAGGTGAGTACCGAAAATCTCTATGGGGAGATTCATTGTCTGATAGCTTGCAAGGCGAGCTTGTCAACCAACTAAGTCGTAAAGATGATATATTTGAAGATATCACGCCTGAAATTGAATTTGATCTATTTCCAGAACTCGAAGCAAATTTTAAATTTTCACGTGGTGTAAGAAATCATCTTCCTGTTCCGAAAAACTATGTAATTGAGGACTCTGATTATTTCGTATATAAAGTTCAGAATAAGTTAACTATTGACCTAAAATCAAATTTTGAAGCAGGTGTCTTCTTCGCTGATGGTTCTGCGGGGATAAGTCTTATTCATTCGAGCG
>CAWUIU010000132.1:0-8530 GCA_963922285.1 uncultured Oligoflexia bacterium
TCTTTCTTAAAACTAGACAAAAATTTAAAAACTCTATACCTCTCGTAAAATTAAATGCTAATAAGTGCAGTATTTGTAAAATGACTGTCTCTGGTGGCGAAGTCGATCTTATAAAAAATGGCAAACTTATTAAGTGTGGTGGCTGCAAAAGATTACTGGCCCAATAAATGAGCCAGTTATTTTTAGTTTAATTAGTAAAAAAGCTTAAATGATTGAAAACCTTATTCTTAGTATTGAAGAACACAACTGATATTTTTTGGCTCTTTGTATTCCAATCTTTACTTATATCTATATAAATCTTTTGAGCAGGTATGAGTTTCGATCTTTTGATAATACTTTTATAAGTTATATACATACTTTGCATTTCTTTATTTGTTAATTCTGAACTATTAAACAATCTCATTTCTTCTAAAAGTACGTTGATTTTACTTTCTAAAAACTCCACCATTTTTTCACGAGAAAATAACTTAGCTTTTCTCGTATCAAGAAAATTTAGAGCATTTTTAATCTTTTCTTGATCTACACTTTTCGTGAATTTAAATGTTCCTAATTTTGGGCATAGTTTATAAGCTTTGCCATCTAATACTTTTTCACAAGAATTAATAATTTTATTAAATCCTTTATCTTTTGAAGTCACTATGAATTCTGGTGTAGAGCTCTGAATTGAACCAGTAAACTCATAAACAAATTTCTCCTCCCACTCTTGGTAGAAATCACTAAAATCAAGTTCATCGCAATTTATTTCATCACAATCAATATCTTCACTCGTATCTCTAAAGATAGACATGTTGATAAAAATTTGTGCTTTAATTTTTCCGTTTACTCTTTTTATCTTGATCTCCCCATAAACATCAGCAAGTCCAGCACAACCAACATCATCACATTCACCAATATAGTTAGAAAATGATAAATCCTTGTCGACCTTCATTTCAAAGTAGCCATCGACAGATTGAATATAAATTTCACCATATTCATCGAGAAATAGCTCTAATGTATCAACCTCATTAACAACATAGAAATCGTAGTTACGAGCTTTCTTACTATGAAATTCTCCTAGAAAATTATAAATTTCTTTTGGGTACGCACTTGAATAAGTGCTCATCAAAAACGTAAAAACAAAAAGTAATATCTTCATACAATCCCTCCAAACAAATTAAAAGGTTTATACAGCGAACCTAATCTATATACAAATAGTATAAATAAATAGAATCTATCTAATAATTAGCACCAAATGGGATTACAATGACTTAAGCTTCTCTCGGATGTCAGAAGGGATCTGTATCGATTCATTTATCTCATAATCAAAATGAACAAGAACAGCACTACTTGAGCAGGTTTTCACTCCTTCTTGAAAGCATTCTTGAAGAATTGTTACCGAAGAATTACCCAACTTAGAAATAGTCGTCTCTATCTCTACATCTTTTTCATAATAAGTTTGAGCTAGAAAACTTAAGTCAACCTTAGCTAAAATCAGATTCCAATCCTTGGGGCTTAAAGATGGTACAAAGCACTCAAAAATGGGCCTTCTGGCCTTTTCAAACCACATTAAAAAAGAAGCATTATTGATATGACCTAAAGCATCTGTATCACTAAATCTTGGAGTAATTGAAATTTTCAAATTATGCCTCACTATGCTTTAAGTGATGTGAAGCTTCACTTTCAATAATCGATATATCATCATAATTCCCGAGATCAAGTTTAGCTGCTCTTCTGAATAGATTCTTAATCTTTTCAAAGACTAAATATTGGCATGGAACAAATACTAACGTGACAAATGTAGCGAACGCGAGTCCCCAAGCAAAACTCATTGCCATTGGTTTTAAAAATGGATCACCACCAACAGCATGGGCCACTGGTAGAAGTCCTGCAACTGTAGTAACAGTAGTTAGAAGAACTGGTCTCAGTCTTGATAAACATGCCACATAAATAGCATTATAAAGAGATTTATGCTTCTCACGTTGAAAATTGATAAAGTTCACAAGAACAATTGAGTCGTTTATAACAACACCAATTAACCCGACAACACCCATTGAGGCCATAAATCCTAGAGTCAATCCAATTATCTTAAAAGCCCAAATAACTCCGATCATCCCCAGAGGAATTGCTGTCATAACAACGAGAGGATGAGCAACTGAGTTAAACATAAGCACAAGCACAATAAAGATACATGACATTGCAATTGCAAATGATTTTAGCAGTCCCTGCATTGATTCTTTAGTATCTTTGTTTTCACCACCAAAACTAAATGTAACTCCAGGATATTTACTAAGAATATCTTTAAGAGGCTGTTTAAACTCTTGTGCAATTTTAGTTGAAGTTGAAATCGCTTTATCAAGTGTAGCAGATACTGAAAAGATTCTCTTTCGATCAAATCTTCGAATAACAAATGCACCTGGCCGAGAAGTGATTTTTACAACGCGACTTAGGGGTATAAGTCGTCCAGAAGGGTTCAAAATACTTAGGCCAATAAGTGGATCAGATGATCGAACAATCTCTTCATCCAATTTAATTTTAATTTCAATATCTTCATCGGACTTACGAATTTCTGTTATATCATCACCAGCGAGAGCTCTTCTTAGTTCCAAACTAATCGCTTGAACACTTAGACCAAGTCTCATAGCTTCTTTCTCATCGACATTAAAAATTACTTGATCGTTACCCTCTTCAAAGTCTATTTCAGTCGTAACAACACCTTTTTGCTTACTTAATGCTTCTTTCACTTCTTTAGAGACGACTTTCAACTCCTCAATAGAATTTGAAAATAATTCGATATCAACATCCTTCCCTCTAGGTGGTCCACCTTGAAACTTTTTATCAGTGACCACATAGCTACTATCAACAAGAGACTTCGCCTTCTCGACCACTTCTTTAATAATTTCGTCAGTTGACCTTTCTCTTTCCACAGGATCAGTTAGGTACATAACAATTGATCCATAATGAGAACCTGTTTTGTTACCTTGATCACCAATCATAAGTCCAACCCATGCTTGAATTTGTTGTAACTCATTTTTAGGAATATCATTAACAATCATTTTTTCGACTTTTAAAATCTCTGATGATGTAAAGTCTTTTGAAACACCAACCTTTCCTTTGAATTGGATAGCGACAGTTCGCACATCATCGCCAGGAAAGAGCTCAAACTTCATCTTTGTCGCCATAAAAATTGATCCAAAGAATACTAGACCAAAGAATAGAACTGTAACAACTGGAACCTTTAAAGTTGCCTTTAAAGCTTTTCCATACATTTTCATGACAGGGCGATACCATTTTTGACGGAAACCATTCATATTTTCTTTCTTTAGCTTTACAAAGTCTGCTAAGTGAGAAGGGAGAATGAAAAAGCATTCAAACCATGAAGCAAGTAAACAGATGATGACTGTTGCAGGAACCGGCCATAGAAATTTTCCCATGATCCCACCCATAAAAAAGAGGGCTCCAAATGCAATCATTGTCGTTACAATCGTCGCTGTAACTGGTTTAACTGTCTCCATCGCTGCAATTCGAGCGGCTTCTTTAGGTTCTATTCCATCTTCTAACTTTTGATAGAACTGCTCAGCAACAATAATGGAATCATCAACAAGCATTCCTAGAACTAAGATTAGTCCAAACATTGAAATTAAGTTAATTGATAACCCAAGAGCGTCCATACATATGAATGCAATCATAAAAGCGATAGGAGCACCAAGTGAAGTTACAACGGAAGAAGAGAAGTTTAAAAACAGTAAAAGACAGACAAAAACGAGAAAAATTCCAAGAATTCCATTTTCTTTTAAAACATTCAATCTTCTCTTAACAAAGTATGAAGAGTCATCAACGAAAGAAAAAGTTACATCTGAGTACTTAGGGTTTTTAAAGAAGTTTACTGCGGCTTCCTTTACAAGATTTGATGATCTAATAATATCTGCAGAGCCTTTAATTTTAACATCAAGAAAGAGAGCTAGTTCACCATTTGATCGACCAAATGCTGACTCATCAACAGGTCTTTGAACAACTCGACCAAGATCTTTAACTAATATATTTTGACCTTCACTATTTGAACGAACAACAACATTTTCAACATCTTCTTTGGTATCAAACTCATTAAGAGTTCGAACAAAAATATCACCCTTATCCGTCTCATACTTCCCTGCAGAAAGATTTACATTACTTTGTTTAATTGCTGTTGCAATTTGAGTTAAAGTTATTTCACTATCTTTCAACTTTTCAGGATCTAAGAGGGCAACAATTTCATCTTCTCGATACCCTTGAATATCAACGATTGAAACACTTTTAATCAGTTCGATCTGGTCCCTTAGATCTTTAGAGACCTCTCTCATTCTCTGATATTCAGCGCCCTTGATAACGACCTTAAGAATTCCCCTTCTGTTTTTATTGCTTAAGCTTGTAACAACAGGTTCTTCTACCTCTCCTGGGAAATCGTTGATTGCATCAATAACTGTTTTAATATCTTCTTCAACTTCTTTTAAATCAGCATCTGGATCAATAGTTAGATAAACAATACTACTGCCTTCAGCTGAAAGAGCATTCATTTCCTTAATACCGTCAACTTCCTTAAGAGTTCTCTCAATAGGAAGAGTTACAAGTTTTTCGACATCTTCAGAACTGCTTCCCGGATAGATTGTTCGAATCAAGATGGTGTCAAACTCAACTTGTGGAAAAATATCTTTTTGAAGCATAAAAGCTGAAATTGTCCCCACTAAAATAATCAAGGCCGTAAAAAGATTTACAACAAGAGATTTATCAATAAAAAACTCTATAATTTTTTTCATACGCAACTCTATTTAGAAAATTGTTCTTCTAATTCACCATATAAATCAAGAAGAGCATAATATCTCTTCTCTCTTTCAACTTGATATTGAACAAAGGCTTTCTCAGTAGTGATCAAGTCTTCTTCCGCTCTAATTACCTGATCAAGAGAGACACGACCTCTTGAATAAAGGCGATTATATTCTTTCAATGTATCATTTGCTAAACGGTAACGATTAACAACACTGTTAATATTCTTGTCGAGAGACTTAATCGACCTAAGAATTTCACTTACTCTATTCTTCACAGTTGTTCTTGTAATTTTTTGTTCATACTCCGCGTGCATTTTTGCTAAACGAGCAGCCTTAAGTGCATTCTTCTGAGTATCAAAACCAAGAGGAATTGTTACAGTTACACCATATTCGATATTTTTATTATCTGATCCAACTGTCCCATCGGAAATTGGAGAGGAGTCATCGATTTCATAATTATTTGTACCGTAGGTCACATTTAGAGCAATCGATGGGAAAATCGACTTCTTATTTTTTTTAACTTCAGTATTTAAATAAGTTATCTTCTTATTAACCGCCTGTATCGAAAGGTTATTATCGATACTCTTCTCAGAGATTGGCTTCATATAAGCTTTAGAAATCTTATATAATTTGACTTCGCCTTTTTTGATTTCTCTTTCTAATTTAGTTCCTAGGTTTAGTAGAGAAGAATTTGTATTTGTTTTAGCTGAATTCACTTGCTCAATTTGAAAGAAGTGACTGTTTCTCGTACTTAAAAGATCGACTCTTTCCTTAAGACCATCTTTTACCTGATTTGAAACTAACTTTAGTCGTGACTGGCTTCTTTTAAGCGCCTCATTCTGAAGTGATTCAATGGTCATATCTCTTTTTACATTAAGATAATCATTAATAAACTCCATTAATGACTTAGAACGATTCGCCTGAAGTTCAGTTTTTTGAGTAGCACTTTTTAGCTCTTCAACCTCTAGAGACAACTTATCAGTACGACCCAAGAAGTTTGCACCTAGATCCTGAGAATAACCGATCTCCTGCGTGTAAAGCTTATACATTGATCCATTACTGGTATAATCAACTTTTTGTTGAACCCCTGAGAACGTAAATGATCCACCGTAGATATTATCTTTAGAAATAGCTAGTGAAGAAGTTCCCGACTCTTGACCTACTGGAAAGGGAGAAAAGAGGGGGTTGTTTTCTTGTTCATCGTCACCTTTAGCATAGCTTAGAACAAAGTTCCATGACCTTTGATCTCTTTCAATTGCTTCTGAAATCAACTGATTCTCATATGAATATTCAAGGTTCTTAACTTGTGTCGAAGAGTTTAGATACTCGTTAACCATTGTATTTAGGCTTGCAAATGAATTAAACGACAAAAACAACGCGGCGCAAACTAGTTTCACAGATACTCCTTATTTGTATACCTGTTGTCCATGTACCATATGGGATATCACTCTGCAGTAATTAAGTATGAAATTTAACAAAAATCCAAGACTTTTGTTTGTCAGGAATTGCTATTTTTGTTAAATATCTCGCAGAGTTAGGGAGACTATCGCCGGCATGAAAATGCGGGAGGAAAGTCCGGGCTCCACATGGCAGCTTAGCGGGTAACGCCCGTCCACCGCGAGGTGAGGACAAGTGCAACAGAAAGGAAGTACAGGGGTTTGAACTCGACTGGGGTAGCTTCGGCCGACCAGTCAGTGAAGGTTCGCCTACCTGCTGTAGTGAAAACAGGTAAACTCTAGGCGGTGCAAGTTTGAATAGGTTCACATCTTGGGGGTAGCCAGCTCCCGTGAACGGGTTAAGCGCTTGAGCCTAGGAGCAATTCTAGGCCTAGACGAATGATAGTCCAATACAGAACCCGGCTTATACCCTAACTCTTTTTTATCTTATTTCAATGGAGTGATCATGAAATACACTAACCCTGAGAAGAAAATCTCAAAATTTACTGAATTCGATAAAGATAGAACAGATGAATACTTCTGGCTTCGAAATATAAAAGACGATGTCGAAGGTCCAGTTATAAAAAATCTTCTTGATGAAGAAAACCAAGTTACAAATGATTATCTTTCTGATGTTGAAGAGTTGAAGAACAAACTCTTTGAAGAGATGAAATCAAGAGAGCTAGAAGAATACTCAACTCATCCATATAAGCATGGAGACTTCTACTATTATGAAAGATACGAAAGCGGAAAAGAATATGCAATTCACTGCCGTAAAAGAGTTGGGTCTGATGAAGAACAAATCTGTCTTGATGAAAATGAACTAGCTAATGGTCATGACTACTTTGACCTTGGCGTTTTTGAAGTTTCAACTGATCACAAGATCCTTGCATATACTGTTGATACAGACGGATCTGAAATATATACACTTAAGTTCAAAAACTTAGAGACTGGTGAAATTTATGCAGATGAGATAAAAGATGTCGCTCACTCTATAAGTTGGTTCAAAGATTCTTATTCACTAGTCTACGTTATTCAAAATGAACAACAAAGACCATACAAAGCCCTTCAATACACACTTGGCGAGAACAAGAGTCGCGAATTGTATGAAGAGAAATCTGGTGAGTTCTTTCTTTCAGTAACTGAAACATCTGATCACGAATATATTATTATCCTTGCAGGAGGATCGACATCAAGCGAAGCGTGGATACTTAAAGGTGATAATCCAAAAGATATACCAACTCTTTTTCATGGTCGAGAGAACAAGCTAGAATACTATCCAACTCACAAAGATGGTAAGTTCTATATTCTTACTAACGACACTCATGAAAACTTTAGAATTGCTGTAGCTTGCGCTAATAACTTTTCAAAAGATCAGTGGAAAGACTTTGTACCAGCTTCTGATGAAGTTCTCATTTCTGATATCGAATGTTACCAAGATTTTTTCACTCTCAACTATCGTGAATCTGGACTACAGAAGTTAAAAATTATTCGCAATACCGGGGTAGAAGATTTAATTGATTTTCCAGAAGCTGCTTATGTTACATTCTCTGGAGAAAATGCTGAATACAAGACAGACTTTTATCGTTTCGAATATACTTCATTAACTCAACCAATGGCGACATTTGACTACGATTTAAAAAATAGAACTTCAAAAAAGGTTTATGAAAAGCCTGTTCCAGGTTTTGATCCTGAAGTTTACAAAGTCGATCGTCTCGAGGTCGAATCTCATGATGGGGCAATGATACCAATTAGTATCGTTTATAAAAAAGATATTCAATTAAATGGAGAAGCTCCTTGCCTACTCTACGGTTATGGATCTTATGGATATTCAGTAGACCCAGCTTTTAGAAAAAGTATTCTCTCTCTTCTTGAAAGAGGTGTCGTCTTTGCTATCGGTCACATAAGAGGAAGTTCAACACTAGGAAGAAAGTGGTATCTCGATGGAAAATTTCTAAAGAAGAAAAATACATTTGAAGACTTTAATGCTTGTGCAAGATTTCTAGCAAATAAAGGTTACACCAAAAAAGGAAATATTATCATTAATGGCGGTAGTGCTGGTGGTCTTCTTGTCGGTGCATGTGTCAACATGGCTGAGCCTGAACTTTACAAAGCAATTGTAGCTGAAGTTCCTTTCGTCGATGTTTTAAATACAATGCTTGATGACTCTCTCCCTCTTACTCAACTTGAGTATGAGCAATGGGGAAATCCAAATGACAAAGAATACTATGACTATATTAAGTCTTACTCTCCATACGATATTATTGAAGAGAGAGATTATCCTGCAATCTTAGCAACCGGTGGTCTCAATGATCC
>CAWUIU010000133.1:0-8494 GCA_963922285.1 uncultured Oligoflexia bacterium
TGAACTGTTCTCTCAATTGCCAGTATTTCCTCAAGGGACCTCGTCATATTATTTTTAAATTGTTCAAGGTTCTCCTTTGGCATTGAAAGTCCTGCTGCAGCCTTGTGTCCACCAAACTTTACAAAGAGATCACTATTATCGTTGAGAAGATTAAAGATATTAAGATCTCCAGCACTTCTTGCTGACGCTTTAATAATTCCTTCTTCTTCAGCATCTGAAAAAACGATGGCTGGAATCTTAAATGTTTCAACAAGCTTTGAAGCAACGATACCGATAACACCTTCATGCCAATGAGGAGCATAGACAATGGCAATAAGTGGTTCACTTACTTTCATCTCTTCCATAACTTGTGCATAAGCTTCATCAAAAACTTCTTTTTGAATAAACTTACGTTCATTATTACATATTTCTAATTGGTGATAGTACTCACGTGCTATTTTATTATCTTTTTCAATAAGGAGCTTAAGCGCAACTTCAGGATGATCAAGTCTTCCTTTAGAGTTAATGAGTGGCCCAACATTAAAAGAGAGCTTCTCACTTGGAATAATATCCTTTGCTCTTTCATCTGGGTCAAAGAAAGCCTTGAGTCCTTCATACTTTGTGGTCTTTATAAGTCTCATTCCATGACGAACAAGTTTCAAATTCATTGGCGTAAGAGTCGCTAGGTCACAAATCGTTCCAATGGCAACGTATTGTAGTAGCTCATAGATGGAAGGAATCTCTCTTCCTTTTTCCATAAGAACTTTTCTAACTTCAACACAGACGGCAAATGCAACACCCACCCCTGCAAGAGATCTCCTTTCATCGCCTTCATGTGTTTTTGGTTCATCTCTTCGATTTGGATTAACAATAGCCAAAGCTTCTGGCATTTCATCTCGTGCATCTTTGTGATGGTCGGTGATGATGAGTCCAAGACCTTTTTCTTTAGCGTATGCAGCAGCTTCATTATTGGTGATTCCACAATCCACAGTGATCATAAGATCAATACCACGTTCAAGTGCATCATCAATTGAACTTAGGTGAAGACCATATCCTTCGATAAATCGTGATGGCTGGACTAGTTCGACTTTAATACCAATCATATCAAAGAACTGATAGAAGAGGGCACATGAAGTTGTCCCATCAACATCGTAATCACCATAGATTGCAATGGTCTTATCATTTTCGATAGCATCCACAATAATCTTTGCACTCTTTCTTGTATCGTGCATAGACGAAAGATCTGGTAGATCCTTTAAATCCCATGAAAGAAATCTTTTTATTCCTTCCTGGTCGAGGCCTTTTTTTTCAAAGAGTTTTTGGATGATTAGTGGTAAATTGATTGTTTGTTCGTTCTGTTGTTGTGTGTGCATGTTATTTTTTAGCATAAAAATAAAGAATCCGTCTAATAAGACGGATTCTTTAAGCTCGCTTCAAATGTAATTTCAGTATCATAGACTTACCATAGAACATGAAGTCCATGAATGAGATCTTCCTCATGAAGCTCAGACGCTTTGCAGAATAACTTTGAGAAATCATCGCTATTCTTCGCATGTACTTTGCCAAAATAATTAAGAGGTAGAAATGATTTTTCACATTTTCCACATCTTTGCATTTCTTTCTGCGATTCATTAACGTGTCCACATACGTGACATTTTTTAATAATTCGCTGAATGTTTTTCATTGGCGTTAGTCTCATTTTCATTTTTACTCCACATATCTTTCTGTGTGGAATCCCTTCCTGGTTTCGCTCACTCATACTAAGTAAACGTCCACGACCACTAACAGGGTCGTGTATCTCTTCTCGATAAATGTTAAAAAATATTTAGAAAAAAGTGGAAAAAAGTGCCGGTGCAAAGTGCTTTAGTCGGGTAATGTAAAGGGCCCAGATATTCATCTGGGCCATATTAGAAACTGGGGAAGTTTTTAATTTTAAACCATTGGGCCAAAAGAGCTTCTCATATCGAATGTATCGACATTATCGATCATGCTTGCTCGACCACTTGTCATTCTAATATCATAATTTCTAGGATTTAGAACTGCTGGAATACTTGGCTGCGGATTTAAGCCCCAACTATAACCATGTCTGTTAATATTATAATTTGCTGGTTCATAAGAATCAGTAGCTTTGTATGTGATAGGTGCATTTCTTAGAAATGTACTATTGTAGCTACTCGCAACTTGATCAAGAGAAGGAGTTCCTACATTATAGAATCCACCATTCTCAGCCCAGTATTGGCTTCTTTGATTATCTGTAATGAATCGACTTTCATTTCTCATTACATCAACAAACATATTTTGACGATACAGTGCTTCTTCTCTGTTATACATTAACTCTTCAAGTTGAGACTCTGTTCGATCTTCTAGTGCCCAAAGTTGACGCATTCTCTGAACCTCTTTCATTGCCTTTCTCTTTTCTTTCATCATAGCAAGATAGAAGTCAGTTTCACTTGTGTACTCTCGAGTAAGTTCTTCTTCGTGCTCTTCTTCAAGTTCTTCTTTTGTTTTCTTGGATTGTTCTTCCTCGAGTTTTGCAACAATCTCTTCTACTTTTTTATCAACTTGTTCATTAACCTTCTTATCCATGTCGCCGAGTTTTTCAGTCATATCAGCAATAACAAGTTGTGAATTAGCGAGGAGCTCTCGTAATTCTTGTTCAGTATTTTGAACTTTAATTTTATCACATCCGTTAGCTTCATATAATTCCTGGAGGAACTCGTTGAATTTAGCATTTTGCTCGTTTGCTAATTTGATTTCAGTTTGTAGCTGTTCAATTTGTTTTGTATCAATATCTTTTTCTTTTGCTGCGTTGATAATTTGTTGCTTAAGGTCTTTAAGCTCTGTTTTAGTCTTTGATAACTCTTCTATTGCTTCACTAATTTCAGCATCACTTAGATTTCCACTCTTTTTAAGTTGCTCAATTTTTGTAAGTAAATTTATAATTTTGTCGTTAGCTTTAACAACATCTGTTCTTAGCTTATCATTGATAAATGTAAGTTTGTCGATATCAATTGTTAATTGGTTAACTTGGTCTGCTAATTGTGCACCTTTCTTACCTGTTATATCGAGTGCACGATCCCACCAAGTGTAAGAAGCAGGCTCTGTTTTAACTTCGTTATCATTCTCCGTACTTTTCGTTCCGCTAAATTCTGCCTCAAGTTCTGCAGTACTTTTCTTTGCTTCTCCATCAATTGTTGTTTGTTCTACAAGAAATCTTGCTCTTGCATTTGCATGTTCTGACTCTTGACTCGTACCTTCTATTATTGGTTGTTTCATCTGTGGCACAGGCCTTTTATAACTAGGTGCTCCTGGGAGGCTACTGTCAATTGGTGCAATAGCATGAGAGTTACCTATGGCCATATTAAGATGATGTGGATCATCAAACCTATCTACGTTAGCAGGAGTTCTTTTTAAAGTTAATAAACTAGCTTCACTCTTTGCTATCGAATTCAAATTTGACGCAATAAATGAAGTCGATAAGAGAGCAGATCCAAAAAGTGCGAATGTCAGACTTGAGCGTTTCATAATTCCTCCCCAGGAATGTTTCTAATTAATACTTTGGGAAATATGCAGCAAGCTCTGTGCCAAGAATTTCCTAACAATAAGGCTTAGATTTAGGACTTTTTGTCAAAAACTTAGACAGCGTGGAAAAAGTATCGACATAGCTTTTCATTAAATTATGTCTAAATCGTATTCAAAAATATAAAATGAAGTGTTTTCAAGAGAAACAAGGCCTGATAAAATTTTCTATGTCTATGTAATAAGGGAGTCTAAGATGCAGAATTGGATAGTTTTCTTATCATTATTAATGTTAGTTGCATGTGCTTCTAAAAATAAAGAGAGTCAGAAAAAGGTTGTCAAAACCCCTGAGTATATAAAGATATTTAAAAATCATAAGAAGATTAACTCTAAAAATGTCTCTCGTGTTAAGGATAGGAAAGAAGAGTTAAATATTATTGGAGATAAAATCTTTTTCTTAGGTTATGGAATTTACAATGGACAAGAGGAATACTTCTTTAACAGTCCGATAAAGAATATAATCCATAAAAAGTCTGAAGATGGTGTTTATCAGATTAGTTTTGATGTTGTTCCAGGTAAGGTTTATCGAGATCGTTTCGATGTTACAAATAAAACGGGAATCAGAATGTTACCACAGGGAAGAGATAAGGCCGTTCGAAAATTTGTTGGTTGGTTGAAAATAAATGAACTAGGTAAGAAAGAATATCTAACGATGGACCTTGTGTGTACGAATAATTGCTTTAAAACCCATTATCGATTTGAGTCATTTTTTTAGTTTAGAATTTACCGAAAAGAGCAGTAATAAAGAGAATAATTGCAACATTTATTGAGAAGGCAAGATCTCTTGAGGCGAAGTGATCCATCTCTCGTTTTACGATTTGATTTGTCGATGGAATTTTACCTAGTTCAACTCTTAATTCTTCTCTTATTGAATTTCCTAATTTTATTTTTAAGGATGTATCAGTGAAAAGCCCTATACGAATAACTAAAAGTAGAATAATGAAAAACAGATACAGGTACTCTACTTGAAAAGGTAAGTACTTTAGCATGATAATGTAAGGTAGTGAGCTAAGAAAAAATAGAATGACAAAGAGATGTGCTTGTAAAAAGAATTTTTTCATTTTAAATCTTCTAGCATACTTGAAGCCTTACGGTCTTTCTTAGGTTTAAAGGACTCTAGTTTTTCAAGAAGTGTTGCAAAAATTTTCTCGTGCCAGATTAAGAATGCGTTTAAGCCATGTTCATTATATTCTAAAATTTCATCTTGTTTTGGTTTTCTATCTAAATAGATAATTTGTAACTCATTCTTATCAAATAAACTTCTCGCAAGAGACATGATCTCAATGACAGGCATATCAGGTGTTCTTTCTATGATGATAAGAGAATCAAAGAGTTCCTCTTCTAAAAGAGATAAAGTTTGGAAACCACCAAGTGACAATTCAACCACAAAACCTTGTAGTCTTAAACGAGAAGCTAATGTATCTCTTCTCGAAGCTTGGTTGTCCATAATGATAATTTTCTTCTGTTCTTTGGTGGCCATAACTTCCTCTGATCACAATATTATAAAGGAGATGACTGGACCTGCGCAAAGTAATTAGACAGAGAAATAATTTTTTCAATTGACAGAATTTTTTACTTGGTTTTATATTACTACAATAATAATTTTGCGGGAGTAGCACAGTTGGTAGTGCGCCACCTTGCCAAGGTGGAGGTCGCCAGTTCGAATCTGGTCTCCCGCTCCACTTGATTTGTAACAATTTTCATTTAAATTTAAACCTTGAAAGTTATAAGTGCTTAATAATACGTGGGCACTACGAGGCTTTTGGCTCTCTTATTTCAAACTCAAATCCGCAGATAGATACAACGCTGATTCAAGAACATGCATACCCGACAACCCGAGCGGTAACAAAAAAGCAGACGTGAATTCAAAATCCATGTAAGTCTTAATATACGATCAACTATCCTTCATGTAGCTTCATTTTTTTAGTGTCTTCCTCTAAATATCATTCGCTCAGAATCAGTTTGCGACAAATTTGAGCATGTGGTTGCCCAGTAGCAAAGTTGGTTAACTAATATTCGAATGGTAAAGAACAAATTTACGGACAATTCAATTTGCTAAGCCGACGTAAGCCTAAATTGCAAAAATGTATATGTATTTTTTCTTTAAGTAGCTTCACTCGCTGTAGTCTTGGTTGTTAATATTTATCTTTAATTTACTTCGACCTTTTTTAAGCTCTCCTGCGATGTAGAACATTAGCGATCTCACTTGTTTCAGAAAACACCCTCGCTTCTCAAGAATAAAGTGTAAACCTTCTGAATTTTGTTGAGAGTTAAATTGGCAGAAAAGCTCTATTCTTATACGCAGAGTGAAGGCTTTCTATCAAAGAAAAATTC
Source organism: uncultured Oligoflexia bacterium (assembly GCA_963922285.1). Classification (GTDB taxonomy): domain Bacteria; phylum Bdellovibrionota; class Bacteriovoracia; order Bacteriovoracales; family Bacteriovoracaceae; genus Halobacteriovorax_A. Next base: position 5,893 of record CAWUIU010000133.1, read on the forward strand.
CTCAAATAAATGAAATGAATACTCTTACTTTAAGGTTGCCAAATATTCTTTGACCTGAGCTCTAGCGGCAATAAAATATTTATTTTCGAGATTAAGACCTTTTGCAATATAGCTAATCTCGTTTGACTCATCCATCGTAACTTCACCATCACTTGCAGCTAGCTCAAAGAGAGTTTCAAGAATTTCAAAGCGACGATCAATTGAGAAATATTCAATTAGAGGTGTGCAATACTTTCTTGTATCAAGGCCCGATAGTTTTTTCATTTCCTTTTCGGCTACTTGGGCAAGAAATTGTGCCTTTTCATTATCAATTTTCATCCAATGAGTTGTTGCTTCTACGATATGGTTACGTTCTTCATCAGTTACTTTGAAGTCAACGTAGGCAACACGGGCAAGAAGTCCAGCTAAGCAAGAGAAGAGAACAAGGTTTTCCTCTGTTTCATTTTCGAAATGTTTTGCAAATTTATCATGCAGTGAATTGATAAATACTTTTTCTTCCTTCACTTTAAAGAAATCTAGAAATTTTCTCATGTTTTCACCTTCCTTCGAGTTTATAATATAATAAGGTGAGTAGATTATGCTAGACAATAATCTTGACGGCTTGGCGCGTAAGTAGCTTAAGTTCATCGTGAAGGTTGACATTGGCAAGGATGCTATCATCTTATGATTTGAAGGAGTAGGAGTGACAAAGTTACATGAGGAAGGAGAAACGGGAGTCGTTGTACGCAAGAAGGTTAAAAAACCCTCTCGTTACAAGGTTTTGCTACATAATGACGATTATACAACAATGGAGTTTGTTGTTTATATTTTAAAAAGTGTGTTTGGGAAGTCATCTGAGCAAGCGACAGCAATTATGCTGCAGGTTCATCATGATGGGCAGGGAGTTTGTGGGGTTTATACCCATGAAGTTGCTGAAACAAAAATGAAGAAAGTTAGCACTGAAGCAAAGAAGAATGGACACCCGCTACTTTGTACAATCGAACCGGAGTAACTGGCATGATGTCAAAAAAATTAGAATTAATTGTAAATGATGCTATTCGCAGAGCGAATGAGCTTAAACATGAGTATTTGACTCTCGAAAATGTTCTTCTGGCTATGCTGACCGATGAACAAGTAACCGATATTCTCGTAAATTGTGGAGTGGAAGTTGATGAGGTTAAGGAAGATCTTTCAAAATTTATTGAAGATGACTCCAACTTTAGTATTCTCGATGATTTTCAGATTGAAGAATTGTCCAAAAAACAATTTGTTAATGATGAGTTAAGAGAATTGGCAAAGGAAAATGGGATTGTTTATCAACCTGAGATTTCCATGGCACTACAAAGAGTGATCCAAAGAGCTGCAATTCATGTTCAATCCTCAGGAAAAAGACAAATTAAAGGGGTAAATCTTCTCGTTTCTCTCTTTCAAGAGAAAGAAAGTTTCGCCCTATACACGTTAGAGAAACAAGGTGTGGAGAGATTTGATATTGTGCGCGCTATTTCTCATGGACCAGTTGAAAGTGAAGAAATTGAACAGGCAAAGGTTTTATCTGATGTTGAAGATGGGCAAGAGAACGAAGATGCAAAAAAAACTGGCACTTTTCTTGATAAATTCGCCCAAAATCTCAACGAGCAAGCAAAGGATAATCTCATCGATCCACTTGTTGGTCGAAGAGATGAAGTGGTTCGTATTATTCAAATCCTCTGCCGAAGAAGGAAGAATAATCCACTTCTCGTTGGAGAAGCTGGAGTAGGAAAAACCGCTATTGTTGAAGGACTTGCCAAGCTTATCGAAGAAGACGATGTTCCTGAAGTTCTCAGAGATACGACTATTTATGCTTTAGATATGGCCGCATTAGTTGCTGGTGCTAAGTTTCGTGGTGACTTTGAGCAAAGAATTAAAGGAGTACTAAAAGATCTCGAAAAAATGCATAAGAACGGTGAAAGAGCGATTCTTTTCATTGATGAAATGCATACTGTTATGGGGGCTGGAGCGACTAGCGGCGGAAGTATGGATGCCTCAAATCTTTTAAAGCCATCACTAAGTAAAGGCCTCGTTCGTTGTATTGGTTCAACAACTTATGCTGAACATAGGAAATTTATTGAAAAAGATCCTGCTTTTAACCGACGTTTTCAAAAAATTGATATCGATGAGCCATCTTTAGATGATACTTTGGCAATTTTGAAAGGTCTAAAACCAAAATTTGAAGAGTTTCATGGCTTAAAAATTTCAGATACGGCTATTAAGGCAGCCGTAAATTTAACAAATCGTTATCTTACAGACAGAAAAAACCCTGATAAATCAATCGATGCGATCGATGAAGCTGGTGCACTTAGAAGAGTGAAAGGAAACTCTAATAAAAAATCGATTTCTAAGCGCGATATTGAGCTCGTAGTGGCCAATATGGCTAATATTCCAAAGATTACCGTTGAAACTACAGAAAAGCAGAAATTAGGTACTTTAAAAGACGAATTGAAACTTCTTATTTATGGCCAAGATCATGCTGTTGAATCTGTTGGTGACGCAATTATTCTTTCAAAGTCTGGATTATCAAATGAAACGAAGCCAATTGCCTCTTTTTTATTCGCCGGACCGACTGGAGTTGGGAAAACTGAACTAG
>CAWUIU010000134.1:0-8471 GCA_963922285.1 uncultured Oligoflexia bacterium
GGAATACATTCGAAACTGGAGTATTTGGATGGATTTTAAGATCGTGATTTTTACGATATTTAGAGGATTTATTGGAAAGAATGTTTACTAAGGGATGGACATGAAAGTTTTAGTAACCGGTGCAGCTGGTTTTATAGGGATGCATACAACGAAAAAGCTTCTGGATGAAGGTTATAACGTTATTGGACTCGATAACATGAATAACTATTATGATCCCAAATTAAAAGAGTATCGACTAAATTTTCTTACGCCCTATGACAATTTTAATTTTATCAAGATGGATCTGTGCGACCGTGAAGGTATAGCAAAATTATTCGAAAACGAGAAGTTCGATCGCGTTATTCACCTTGCAGCTCAGGCTGGTGTACGATACTCAATAGAAAAACCTTTCGAATATACAGATAGCAACATAACAGGATTTTTAACAATCTTAGAAGGATGTAGAAATAACGAGATAAAACATTTAGTTTACGCTTCATCTAGTTCGGTTTATGGAATGAATAAGAAAGTTCCATTTTCAGAAGATGATAGAGTAGATGAGCCAGTATCACTGTATGCCGCCACGAAAAAAGCTAATGAACTAATGGCTAAGACCTATTCTCATCTATATCAATTAAAGACTACAGGACTACGATTCTTTACTGTATATGGTCCTGCTGGTAGGCCAGACATGGCTCCATGGCTTTTTACAGAGGCCATGTTGAAAGAAAAAACAATAAATGTGTTTAATAATGGGAATATGAAACGCGATTTTACTTATATCGATGATATTGTTGAAGCAATATTTAGAATACAGAATAAGCAGGGAAATAGTGAGACTTATTCAAATGTATACAACATCGGCAATAGTAAAAGTATTCTTCTAATGGACTTCATTTCTGCATTGGAAAAACATACAGGTAAAAAAGCAAATAAAAATTTTATGTCTATGCAGCCTGGCGACGTACAGCAAACATATTCAGATTCAACAAAACTCTATGATGAAGTTGGTTATCAACCAAGAATTAATGTTGATGAAGGTGTTAAAAGTTTTGTGAATTGGTTTTTAGAATACACGAAGACTACAGCAGATGGTAAATGATATTGTTTTAATTCCAGGGTTTAGGAAATGTGGAACCACTTCTTTATACGATGTGTTGGCTAGTACGGAAAAATTTCGAATTTGTGATATAAAAGAACCACAATTGCTGATAGCAGATAAGTTTAGAGAAGATTTAAACCTATATACAGATAAATTTAAAGGTACTGGTCCAATTATAGATGGTTCAACTTATTATATCTGGGATGAAAAAGCTCTCGAATATGTAAAAGAAAACTTTAGCCAAGCAAAAGCTATAGTCATGATAAGGAATCCAGTAGATAGATTCTATTCTGCGTATTATCACAATAAGTTAAAGTACAGCAAGGGCGAATCAAGAACTATAAGTGAAGTCATATCAAGTTATATTGATAATAAGGAAAATGAAGATTTTTTAAAAACTATTCTAGACTTGAACGACTACGATTTTTTCAAGAGAAATGGATTAGCAAGCTTTGATTTTGTAGAAAACGGCCTATTACCCAATTTTCTCTACATAAATGAAGGCATGTATAGAGAAAAAATTAATAGTTTAAAAAAAATAGGTATTGAGTATCTAGTAATAACATTTGAAGAGTTTGTCAAGGAGTTTGAAAATACCATGAAAACTATCTCAAACTTTTTAAATCTGGACATAGATAAAAATATTACATCGAAAAAAAGTAACCAAGCTACGCAAAAGTCAAAAGTATTAATTTTTGTTAAAAAACATATGCCTGGAATTAAGAAAATCATACCCAAAAATTTGAGGGGTAAATTAACTAAATACTTTAGGAAAGAGATACAAACAGATAAAACAATAGATAGAGACATAATAGAAAGAATTTACAGTTCAGAAATGGAATATTGGAAGAGAAATCTCGACGGTGCAAAGAGATACTGGTGAATTATGAATTATAAACGCCGAATAGCTTTCGTAGTTCCAGAGTTCCCATATGGTGGAGCAGAAAAACAAATTAGCTATCTCTATAAATATATTTTAAGAAAAAATTCTAATTCTAAGTTAATTGCGAGTAATTCTGGTAATAGTGAATGTGAATCACTTGGTATAGATATTTTATTAAGTGGAATAAAAAGTAAGTTTTTAAGAAACCTGATAAGGTCTTTTAATATTATTCGACTGATAATTAAGTTGTTGCAGCTAAAGTATGATATCTATATTTTCTACAATAAATTGTACTTACCGTGTGTTCCAATTTTGAAGCTATTTAATAAAAGTGTTGTATATTCAGTCCGTGAATACGACGTCTCGTTATTACACGGATGGCGAAAGAGAGTACTAGAGCATTGTAATTATCTATATAGTAATTCTCAGAGGATTGCTAACGAGCTCAATACTGCTGGCTTAAACTGCGAATTTATATGTAATTATTACGAATTTGGTGAGCCTTACTGGAAAAAAGAGAGCCGATCTATAGTCTGCATTAGTAATGGTGAACCACATAAAAGAATCAGGGAATTGATAGAAGTAGTTGCAAATACTGAAAATATTGAGCTTCGTATCTTTGGGAAATTCAATAACTCCAGATATAAAAAAGAATGTATTGATGCTGCAGCGAAGGCGAGAAATAGAATATTTATTATGGGTTACCAAGAACAGAATGTAATTAAAAATGAGATTAAACGCTCCGCAGCATTAGTGCACCCATCTGAAAAAGAAGGTACAGCTAATGCAATATTGGATGCAATAAATGCTGGTATTCCAATCGCTGTAGCTAATATTCCAGAAAACAAAGATTTAATAGGAAATGCGGATTGTTTTTTTGATGTGAATTCAAAGGAAAGCATGAAATCTGAGTTGATGGATGTGCTAAATCTTGGTGAAGTTAATTATGATAGAGATAATATTGTCAAAAAATATAGCTCTTTGAATCTTCAAAAGATTGAGGAAAGGTTATATTTGTTATGATTAGAAATATTTCAATTTCTCATTTAATTGCACTCTACTTCGCATTAGCGGCTATATCATTAAGCCTTAACAACTTTATTGGCCTCCCCGGCGGAATCTCGTTGACTCAACCATTAGTGCTTTTGGTTATATTTATATTTTTGACTAGATTTATAAAAATTGGACTTTTATATCAAGAGCTTCTATTAGCAACTGTCATGCTGTTTTTTTTGGTGTTTTGCTTCTTTTATCAAGCAATTGTTTATAAGGAATTTTCTTTAGTTAAGCAGATGTTGTATTTTATTTTTTCTTTCTCTATTGCAAATATATTAGTAAAGGATAGAGAGGATTTAATTTCAAAAGCGGTTTTGTATGTCAGCTTTTCATTTGCAATTGTAGCATTTTTAAATTCCATATATTACATAATGTCCGGGGCTGCAAGAATCGGGCTTTCTTCAAATTTGTTGTTTGTTAAACAAGAGTTTACAGTGGTATTTAGCATATTCGCTGGTTATTTTTCATACAGACTTAGTGAATCTAGAGTTACGAAAATAGATTGTGCTGTTTTAACTTTAGTTATATTAGCTTCGCTATTAATACCAATTAAATCTGTTTTATTTGTTTTAGCTGTTTTGTTAGCATTTGTTTACAAAGATAAAATTTACACTTGGTATGGTTTTTTTGGTGTTTTTATTATAATTCCATTGTATTTGTTTCTTTTTACTCCAGATTCACTAGACGTATTAATTAAATATTATATTTACAATGAGTACCTTGATAAGGAGGTTTTTCGTCAATTAGATACATTAATCGTCCGAGAGATTATTATAGTCGAAAACCTTAAAGGGCTAACTAGTTCTCTGGGAACTTTTATTTTTGGCTCCGGCTTTAATTTTACCGAAGGAATGGTATATCAGTCAGAAAGTGGCTGGTATGAACAGGATTTAGGACTCGCATTTGAAAGTGGTATCTTATTTTTCTTAGTTAACTTTGGGGTTCTAGGGTCACTGATGATGTTGTATCTTGGATTGAGACTTTTTAGAACCCCTGCGGTTACCTTTTATCAGTATCTATTCTTAGCATTTTTAGTTTCAAACGTATTTCAAGATAATGTTGGTTCAATGTTTTGGTTTTTATTCGGATTAGCATGGTCTGATAAGATACGTTTCAGCAACAGTTATCACTTTATAAATGATATTGCAGGAGGCAGTGTTGCAAAAAGTTAACTTGTTTTTCGTTGGTACTGCAAAGAGTTCGACTACTAGCCTCTATCAGACTTTAATGGATTATTGTGATTTTAACTTGCCTATAGTTAAAGAGCCAAATTATTTTAATACTGGGTGCTCACAGGTTCCTGGGAAAGGTCCGGGTGATCAATATGCAACAGAGGTAATCAGAGACCTAGGCAAATATGAAGAGAATTATAAGTCAAATTTACACGTAAAGTATAAATGCGACTTTTCTGTATCCTATCTATATGATAACTCAGCGCCTGATTTAATTAAGAACTATAACCCAGAAGCAAAAGTAGTTGTAATTTTAAGGAATCCTATAGATAGAGCATGGTCACATTACCTTCATTTGGTCCGAGATTGTCGTGAGCAGCTTACTTTCGAAGAAGCTTTAAAAAATGAAAATAAAAGAATATTAGATTGCTACGAGTTTAGTTGGCATTATTTTAATCTTGGTCTTTATTCTACTCAAGTTGCAAGGTATAAAGAGATTTTCCGCGAAAGAGTTAAATTCTTTATATACGAAGAAATATTAAAAGATAATGAACGTTTCTTTAAAGAGCTTTCGAGTTTTTTAGATATACCAGCGTTGCAGGATGCTACATTTTCAAAACAACGCTTCAATTCAACTGGTTCAGTTAAACGCCCTTTTATTGCAGCCATTGTAAATAAGCCAAGTTATCTGAGAAGTATGCTAAGAGCTCTAGTGCCAAGGGGATTCGGTAGTAAATTGATGGAGTCGGTACGGAAATTCACTATGGACGATAAGAAACCTACTATACCTGACGATGTAAAGAGTTCTCTCGCTGAAGCTTATTCGAAAGATATTGTTGAAGTAGAAAAATTATTAAACATTGATCTTGCTTTTTGGAAAGTCAAATGATCGCTGTAGATGGAAAATTTAAGCTCCAGAAGGTTACAGGCGTTCAGAGATACGCTCTTGAGATACTTAATGTATGGGAAAAAAATAACTATAACTATCAGCTTCTTACTCCTAGTTTCAAACCAATCGGTTTGTGGGAACAATCATTAAGAACATCACATTCTAGTTTGCTTTGGTGTCCAACAAATAGCGCCCCATTAATTAATACAAGGAAGATAGTTACCCTACATGATTGTGCGGTGTTTTATAACCCTAAATGGTTTTCGAAGAAGTATCGATATTGGAGAAGATTTGTAATTCCTAGAATTGCTAACAGCTCTCTGGGAATAATTACTGTATCTGAGTTTTCAAAAAAAGTTATATGCTCTGCTTTAGGTATTCAGCAAGATTTTGTAAAAGTAATTCCTAATGGGATCAATACAAAATACTTTCATAAAATAGATCAAAATATTTCACAGAATATTTTAAATAAATTACAAATAAATAGCCCTTATTTGCTAACAGTTGGTTCAATGGATCCAAGAAAGAATATTTCCACGCTGTTAGAGGCATGGGCTAAGTTCATGAAGCAATCAAATAAACTTTATAATTTAGTTGTAGTCGGTGGAAATAGTAAAAACTTCGAGGCTACTTTCAATCATAAGGTTGAGAATGTAATTTTTACTGGATATGTAAACGATCAAGAACTTAAAGCTATTTATCAGAATGCTCATAGTTTTATTTATCCATCATTGTTTGAGGGTTTTGGATTGCCAGTTTTAGAAGCAATGGCCTTTGGCCTACCAATTATTTCTTCAAATAGCACAGCTTTACCTGAGGTAGGTGGCGATAGTGTTTTATACTTCAACCCAAATTCTATTGATGAGATATTAAATTCAATCATCGAGATTACTTCTAATAATGCATTACATAAGCAATATAGCGAATACTCTAAAGCTAGGGTAAAAAATTACTCTTGGGACGAATGTGGTGTCGAGACTTACGGATATTTAGAAGGATTCTTATAATGAAAGTGGCAGTTGTTCACGATTGGCTAACAGATGCAGGTGGTGCTGAGTGTGTTCTTAGAGAAATTTTAGATATTTATAAAAATGCTGATATTTTTACTTTAGTGAACTTTATAGATTTAAACCACGCAGAGTATCTAAAAAAACACAAAATCTACACCAGCTTTATTCAAAAATTACCATTTTCAAAAAGTAAATATAGACAATACTTACCATTGATGCCTTACGCAATAGAACAATTTGATCTTTCTGAGTATGATCTTGTTATATCAAGTAGTTACTGTGTAGCGAAAGGTGTGATAACCGGGCCTGATCAGCGCCATATTTGCTATTGCCATTCTCCTGTGCGATATGCTTGGGACCTACAGCACCAATATCTAAAGGAAACAAATAAGGATAGAGGTCTAACTGGACTGTTAGCTCGCTATTTTTTACACAAAATTAGAATATGGGATATTAGGAGTTCATTTGGTGTAGATACTTTTATAGCTAACTCTAAATTCATAGCCCGTAGAATTGAGAAAACATATAGAAGAAAAGCCGAAGTTGTAAATCCACCAGTAGATGTTGAAGAGTTCAATCTTATAGAGGATAAACAAGATTATTATTTAACCTGTAGTAGGCTGGTACCATATAAAAGAATTGATTTAATTGCAAAAGCATTTACTTTTATGCCTGAAAAGCGTCTTATTATAATTGGTTCAGGTCCTGACTATGAAAAGATTAAGAAAATAGCGACAAATAATATTGAATTGAAGGGGTATTTGCCGTTTAAGGATCTTAAATCCTTTATGGAAGGAGCTAAAGCGTTCATTTTCGCTGCTGAAGAAGATTTTGGTATTGTTCCAGTAGAAGCACAAGCTTGTGGAACTCCAGTGATAGCCTATGGTAAAGGTGGTTGTTTAGAAACTGTGGTAGATGGAATTACAGGAGTTCATTTTTCGACTCAAAATGAACAAGCAATAATAGATGCAGTGAAAAGGTTTGAATCTCTGTCTTTCGATCCTAAAGCTATCAGGAAGCATGCAGAAACATTTTCTATTCAGATATTTAAAGAAAAATTTTTAAATATAGTAAAGAATAATGTCGGAAGAAATTGAAAATCGATTTTTAATGTTAACTGAGCTTGAAGTATTATTGCTCAGTACAATTATTGATGGTTCGAAAACTAGTTCGAATTTTGAAGAATTATTGAAATATAAAAACGACTATTTTAAAAACGGATTACTTCCGTTATTTTATAATCATTATGAACCAAATTTGAACGATATTGAAAAATCAATAGCGAAGAAAATTAAACAAGAAGCTTTACTAGTCGAGGCGCTAACTTTAAATGCTATTTCAACAATATTCAAGCAAGTTGAAGTTGAAGAAATAGTTATTATTTTATTGAAAGGTTGGTGTTTAAAAAGAACTTTATACAACGAAAGTTATTTAAGACCTGCTGCTGATATTGACTTACTCGTTAAGCATAGTGATTATGAAAAAACTAAAGAGATATTTTTAAAAAATGGATTTTTTATTGCTAACGGATGGCAGCCAGAACTCAGTAAGTTTCAAATATGTTTAAGAAAAAAGCTATACGACAACCATTATATTGAAGTAGATTTACACTATAAGTTTTGTCCTGATCCCAAAGTTTCTCGTGCAGTAGATTTTGACCTTCTTAAAAAACATTCCGTATTGGTCGATTATGGACATTTTAAATTGTGTGCACTCGACAGACCCATTGCATTACTTCATTCTATCATTCATTTAGCGTTACATATTAAAAATAAAGAAAATTATAAATTGATATGGTTTGTAGATATCTATATGTTAATTAAATCCATGTCAACCAAAGAAAAAGATGTGTTTATTTCTCTAATAAATCAAACTGGTTTTACTAGCATGACTGCTTCATTTTTGAAAAATTGTTATTATTATTTACCTATGAAGTCGTTAGAATTAATCTTGCGAAGAATTAATGATATTCATTCGAGTAGATTTGATTACATAACACGAAATGAGAGTCATACTATTTTTAAAATTAAAAAGTATTATTTGCTATGTAAGCTTGGAGGCTGGAAGTCAATTTTTCAAGTCTTATTTCCAAGTGTTAAGCATATGCACAAAAAGTATGGTGACTTTCCGAAATATTTATTAATTTATTTTTATATTAAACGAATTTTATTCGGGCTTTTTCGATAGTTTTAATGGTCATATCATTTGTGGATTCAAAATTGTGAAAAAGGGAAAGGGAGACTGATTTGATAAGTAATATATCATTCGTTCATGTAGGCTTACCGAAAACAGGTTCAACGTGGTTACAAAAAACTTTTTTCCCTGAACACGATGAGATTCAAATTTTAGGTATGGCGTCACGATTTACAAAATTTAGGCC
>CAWUIU010000135.1:0-8452 GCA_963922285.1 uncultured Oligoflexia bacterium
ACCCGACTTATTAAGTAAGACTAAATTATTCATTGGTAAATCATTTCTCTTCTGTATAATTATTGCTATCAGGAGTTTAAGAAATGAAATATGTGATCTTATTATTAATAATAACGAGCTGTGGCTTTCAATCCATTCCCACTGCAAATAATGAAGTTGAAGCTAAGTGGGCAGAAGTTCTTAATCAATACAAGAGAAGAACAGATCTCATCCCAAATCTTGTTAATACAGTTAAGGGTTATGCTGCTCAGGAAAAAGAGACTCTTACAGCAGTCGTTCAAGCAAGAGCTAAGGCGACAAATACAAATGTATCTTTTGACAAGTTAAATGAAAGCTCGTTGAAGCAGTTCCAACAAGCACAAGGTCAATTGTCAGGTGCTCTTTCAAGGCTAATGGTTGTTGTTGAAAAATATCCTGATCTCAAATCTAATCAAAACTTTTTAGCTCTACAATCTCAACTGGAAGGAACAGAGAATAGAATTACTGTCGCAAGAAATCGTTACATTGAATCGATCAAGGCGTTTAACAATCTTGTTACTGTTCCGCCAGAATCTTGGACTAATGCCATTATGTATAAGTTTGAAAAGAAGCCACAGTTTACAGTAGAAAATGTAGAAGAAGTCAAAAAGGCACCTAAGGTTGAATTCTAATGCTAAAGATAATTCTTAGCTTTTCAATTGTCTTCTTTGTTAATGCACTTGAAGTTCCACGCTTAACAGGGCCAGTCGTCGACAAGGCAAACTTACTTAGTCATGCTGAAAAACGTGCCATCGCAGGCAAACTTAGAGGAATACATGCAAATGGTGCAGGTCCGCAAATTCAAGTTTTGATTATTCCATCTCTGCAAGGAGAAGTACTAGAAAATTATTCCATTAAGGTCGTTGATCAATGGAAGCTTGGTAATGAAAAAAGAGATGATGGTTTACTTTTTCTAATCGCATTGCGTGATCGGAAAATGAGGATTGAAGTCGGACAAGGACTTGAAGGCGAAATCACTGACTATTTAGCCTTTACAATTATCAACAACGTTAAACCATATTTCAAAAAAAAGGCTTATTATCGTGGAATCTCCTCTGCTATATCTGATATTGTAACGGGTATTAATGGTGGAGTAGTTAAAGAAACACGACAAGCAAGAAGAGTACGCAAGAAAAAATCAGATAGTGGAATGCTGCTTATCTTTATCATTATTTGGTTCTTGATAATGATCTTCAGTAAAAGAGCAAGACGTGGAACTTACTATGGTGGCCTTAGTGGATCGAGTTATCGTGGAGGAAGTGGCGGTTTCTCTGGTGGCGGCTGGTCAGGTGGAGGCGGAGGCTTCTCTGGCGGTGGCTCAAGTGGGGGATGGTAATGATTACAAAATCAGACATAGAAAAGATTGAAGATAGCATAAGACAAGCTGAGTTACGAACTCAAGGTGAAATCGTCCCGGTACTCTTGTCTCGTAGTGATAGTTATCTAAGTACAAATTATATGTGTGCATTAATTTTTAACTTCATCGCTATTATCATCGTCTACTTTTTAAATTTTGAAGAAGAGTATTATCTATACGCAATGATTGGAGGAAGTTTTCTTGGCTACATTATTGGCCAAATCAGCAGCGTAAAGAGATTTTTGATCGGTAAAGAAGTAATGGATTTGCAGGTGCATGAAAAAGCGATGCAACTATTTTTAGAAAATAATCTTCATTGTACGAAGGATCGAAACGGTATTCTTATTATGATTTCACTACTTGAACATAGAGTTGAAATCGTTGCCGATCGTGGAATCAATAATAAAGTCAAAAAAGGAAGCTGGGACATTATTGTCAATGAATTGATACGTAATATTAAGAAAGGTGAGTACGTTGAAGGCTTAAACTTAGCAATCAATGAATGTAGGGAAGTCTTGGAAAGGTATTGCCCTGCAAAAGAAGATAATCCTAATGAGCTTGATAACACGCTTATAACTGACCTTCCTATTAAATAATGATTAAGCGCATGTGATAGATACGATTAAGAAAATCTCTCTAGATTCTTGAAGAGCCAATAGTAAAGATTCTCTCTGCAAGTCTTGATACCAAAAGATTTGTCTACCTTGGTGAAGCAGATCACTACTAAGAATAAAAGCACACTTACCGACTAAAGTTTATCGAAGCCTTTCTTTGACTAGGTTACAATTACATATTAGATGAAATGAGGGGTGAAGATAGTGTACAGGAGCAAGCTGATGCCGTTTATTTCACTTTTGTAGTCAGGGACTTTGTTATTTAAGATTTTTGATTAGTGACTCGAGTCCATTTACCTTAATTTCGTATAATTCTTTTAATAACTCTCCAATTTTACCTTCAGGAAGAGCATTTTCATAAAGCCAAATAACATATGGTTCAGGAAGATCAACAAGTTTTCGCCCTTTATACTTACCAAAGGGCATATCCATATCTCTTAATTTATATAGGTTTTCAGGTTTCACGAGGTTAATTTAATAGTTAGTTGTTTCTCTGTAAACGAGTTCAATATCAGCTTCTAGAACGTGATCAGTTTTATATTCATGCATTCTATAATCATCTCCTAAAAAGACCACAGAATTTTCTCTGATATATTTAAATTTACCATTAAAGATTTGACCATTTTTAAACTCAATTTTCACCCAATCATCAGGACGTAAACGGTGAAAAACATCTGATTGTGAGTTTATAAAGTCATAAACGAGGTCAAAACAGCTTTGCCCAGCTGTAACAGATGACGATAGGGCAAGCGTCAGTAGTAATGTAGTAATAATTTTATTAGGCATATGAGAAATTATAGAAGAAAAATTAAAAATTACGCATTCTCTTGAAAAGTTAACCGACCTGTTTAAACTATAGACAGCTCTTCTATTGCACTTAAAAATACAGGGCCATATTTTTTTAAGCGCTTTGGACCAACACCATAAATATTTTTCAAGTCTTCAAGCGTCTTAGGTCGAATTTTCGACATTTCAAGCAATGTCTTATCTGGGAATACTTTAAAGCTCTTTGTGCGGTTTTGTTTTGCAAGCTTTGTGCGCAAGACCTTTAAATTTTCAAAGAGATTTTTGTCTGTTCCATCAACGGGCTGATATTGAGAGACCGCTTTCTTCTTTGTCTTGTTCTTAGTCTGAGTTTTTGTTTGTTGTATGCTAGTCGATATTTTCTTATTTGAAGTCTTTTTTGTTGGTGCGGACTTTTTATAGAAGTCTTTTACTAAATAGAGCTGCTCTTTTTCTTCTAAGAGCAGAATCGATCTTTTTGTAAGTGTAAGCTGGAAAGTCCTGTCTGCTGAGAGAGTAATGTAACCTCCGGCCATGAGCTGTCTTGCTACGCCATACCAGAAGCCTTCATCTTCATTCTTACCTTGACCAAAACTACTCAGGTGATGATGACCACTTTTGGTTGTGAATGGCGTTAAATTGCCTCTGAGGACCTCAATTATATAATCGGTATAATGCTTTTGCTCTGTTTCGTAGATACATCTTAGCATGAGTCTTGCCTGATCAGAAACGTCCATTTTTTTTGAGTTAGGATTCAAACAATTATCACAATTCCCACAATAACCTGCATGAGGATCATTGAAATAGTTAAGAAGAACTTCACGACGACATAGAGTTGTTTCACAAAGACCAAGCATCGAATCAAGTTTTTCCTCATTGGATTTTCTAATAAGAGCGTCTTTAACTCCCTTATTTCCCATCTTCTTAAGGAGCACTAAGTCTCTTAGACCGTAGAGCATCCAGGCGTTTGATGGCCTACCATCTCTTCCTGCACGCCCAGTCTCTTGATAATATGACTCTATACTCTTAGGTAGATCCATATGGGCAACAAAACGAACATTGGGTTTATCAATCCCCATTCCAAAAGCAATAGTTGCTACGACTATCGTTGATTCTTCTTTGATAAACTTCTCTTGTACCTTTTCCCGGTAACTTTGTGAAAGGCCTGCATGATATGGCATGGCCTTGAAGCCACTTTTCACCAGTCTTTGTGCCGTTTCTTCAACGCTTTTGCGTGAGAGGCAATAGACAATACCGGAATCATAGAGATGATTATCTTTGATAAAATCCAGTAGTTTATAAAAGTTCTCTTCTTTTTTTCCCTTTTTAGCAATTCGGTAACTTATGTTTGGCCGATCAAAAGAGCTGATAAATGTAGGTGACCCATGGAGAGATAGGGAGTTCATAATTTCGATTCGAGTAGCAATACCAGCTGTTGCAGTAAGGGCGAGGCGAGGAACAAGTGGAAAGTTCTTAGCAAGTACTCCAAGCTTCATATATTCAGGTCTAAAATCATGACCCCATTGGGAGACACAATGAGCCTCATCAATAGCAAAAAGTGATAATTCCACTCCTTGAAGAAGATTTAAAAAATAATCTGATAACATTCTTTCAGGGGAAACATAGAGAATTTTTATATTTCCCTGCAATAGATCTCTTTCGATATGTCTTTGATCTTCATGTGAGATTGAAGAGTTTAAATATGCAGCTTCAATTCCCCTGGCAACAAGAGCATCCACTTGATCTTTCATTAAAGCGATTAGCGGAGAGACGATGACGGCAGTGCCAAATCTTGAAAGTGCCGGAATTTGATAGCAAATTGATTTTCCGCCACCCGTGGGCATAAGTACGAGAGCATTATTTCCAGCTATGATTGTATCGACAATTTCTTGCTGGTTACTTCTAAATGTCTCATATCCAAATACGTTTTGGAGAATTGCTAAAGAGTCAGACATATTTAAATTCTAGCGAGAAAAAGCACAAAATAGAAGCTTATCTGTGAGCTAAATAGGTATTATTTCATAAAAGAAACTAGTAATTATTACTATGAAGTAGTCTTTTCATCGACGAGTCTATTTTTTTCATTTAGTTTATTCAAAAATTATATTTAGGGAGAAGAAAATGAAGAGAATTCTACTAGCGGTAGCTCTATTTCTGACAAGCAGCATTCAAGCATATCACTATAATGGCTACAATCCAGTTGGCGATAATGCTAAGGCCATTTATGAGTCGATCTCTGTTCCTGACTATAAGAGAATTTTCACACACTACGGAAACACTGAAGAAGCTGAGGGTTTTGTCAGTCAATTCATTCTTAAAGGTCTTATTTGTGGATATGTGAGAATCTTTGGCCAAAAAGACAGTTACTTTTGTCAATTTGCCAGCAAGCTTACTCGTGAAGAATTTGATGAAATCTATCTCTATACGAAAGATGAATACAAGAAGAAAGATTATCCAAATCAAACCATTACTTTTCCTAATGGCTCTATGATTGTTAAAACAGATGAGAATTTTGATAACCCTGTTAGAGTTTACAAACAACATCCTTGCAAGAATGTACAAACCGCTCATGGAGCGACAGCATGTGCAAATTATATCGCACAGACAACAATGGATCCTGGTCACGCCGTTGCTTATGCTTACGCATCAGAAAACAAAAAAGCTCAAAAATACATGCAAGAGGTTATTAAACTTGTCATGGCCGATCATGCTCAATTCCCAGCGCCAAAATTCGATTTTTATGTAGTAGCGATATCTCCTACGTCAGACTATGGGATTTCATATCATGGGATGAATAAAGGAGATAAGGAGCTAACGGATATCCTATCAACATACGGAGCTGATATTGGGTATAATCTAGTTGAGTTAAATGATGAGGATAGAGAGAGAGTCTCAAGAATCTATAGCCTCGCAATCCCGGAACTAGAAAAAGAATTCTTTGAATATATACTAGGAAAATAATACTTAAGGCCCATAATATTGGGTCTTTCTTTTTTAATAAACTTCTTTTAACTCTGCAAATAAGCTATGTACTTTTCTTTTCCTACCTTACTTATTCGATAGGTCGTTTTAAGCTTCTAATCGACAAAGTCCTTTCTAAAGAAAATATCCTCAGCTTCAACTAGTATTTTTTATATGAGTACTCAAATGCCCATCTGTCAAAGAAAGAGATTTCTTATTGGTATGGTCGAGCAAGAGTCACCTCGTTTAAATGACTTCAAGAACTTTCTAGGCGAAATTTAGTAACTAAGACTGACAATTCTATTCGTTAATCTAGATTTTGTTTATTATTGAGATATTTGTAAAAGCTGGTCTACTTTGACAAGAGAAATTACTCGAACTCTCGTAAATCATCTAATAAATCAAAAAGTTTAAAATTAACTTTTGAAGAATCTAAGAGCTTCTCTTCAAGAAAATTCCTAATTCGGGTATCATGTTTTAAATAATTTGTGTGAAGAAACTCCTCAGACAAAATACTTGGAGCCATATAGCTTAATCTTATTTTATTAGTAATGGTTCTTAAGACTTGTAGCTCTTTTAAGAGCTCATTATCATTTCGTCCTTCAACAATTTTAATTATTTCATCAATTACAGTGATCCTATAAATAGCTAGTCTGTTTTCAACATGCTGAATTCTTTCTTGTCGCTCCTTTTGACATTCTTTTTGGTTAGCGAAATAAATTGAAGAAAAAGAGGTCTCAAAAACTTTTTTATTTTTTAAGATGAAGTCTTTTCCGAACTTTTTAACGATGTCATTCATGATCGTTTCGTTTTTGATCTCTTTGTTGCAGTCTTTGTTTAGACTGAAATTGCCTAACGCTTTAATATAAGCCTTCCATAGTCTCGTCTCCGTTTGATGAACAATATCTAAGGATGAGATTGCGTACCGAAGCTTCATTGAATCTAAGAATTCTTTTTGAAAAGACTCGTATGGAATTTTGTCCAAAATAATTGAGCTGTTATAGTCTCCATTCATAAAATATTTTTTAATAGCTGTGTTTTCTAAGTCAGAAAACTTTGTAGGATGCGAAAAGGAGCTGTCTAGTGATTTCGGTGGAACAGAAGAAGAGTTTTCATATTCACATGCAGTGAGAATAGCCAACAAAGTAATCATCATAATATTATATAAACTCATTGTAATCTCCAATTAATTTGCTAAGTAACAGCGATTGAAAGGGACATAAACTGTTATGCGTGATTTAGTTTTGGTAGCCCATTAGTCTCGTTTGTCTCAACTCTTTGGACTTTACCGGTTTGATCAAAAATTATGCCATATAATAATTTTCCTTTTTTAGGTTTTGGCCCAACCCCTTTTACAAACTGTCTCAGGTAAGGCCGATAGCATTTTTTAAATGCAACAGGACTATAGTCGTTCAATGTTTTTTGGAACTTGCTTGGCAATGGGTCAAGTGAGAAATGAACTTCTTTTAGAGGTTTCTCTACCTTTCAAAAGACTGTCAGATGCACATGAAACGAGAATCATTAACAAAATAATTAGTTTAGTAACGAAAAACTTCACTCATAAACTCCAACGAAAAAATACTTTTATGATTACATGGAAACTCGCACTTTGTCATCTCAATAGAGAACCCCTAAACCTAGTTTTTTACTCTTGGTAGACTATCTCTCCCAGAAGACTATTTTCTTTCTTATGCATCTTATGTCATTGATATTATTAAGCTCTCAGAGCCCTGAAGAATCTTGTATAGAAGCTTCCTTTATCAAAAATATGTCGCTGAACAGCGATCTACACGCTTAATTACAAAAGTACTTTTCTATGTGTTTGGATGTGCAGATTGAGTAAAGGTTATCTTGTGAACTTTTGTTAGAGTTATAACAAGTTAATACGTTGAGAAATATCTTGAAACGTAATTACTACATTCCTAAGGCATCTTCTTTACGCAAAGCCAGTATTGTATTTCCATTTAATATTACAGAAACTAAAACTTTTACTCATAACAATGAATGATTTATATTTCAGACTGCAAAAAATTGGTTTTAGGGTTAATTCTACTCAAAAGAAATCCAAAGAATATGTGGATATAGAAAAGACTATTGTTGATGCTCTTTACAGAATTACTAAAGAGTTGAATATCTCGCCCTCTAGAGTTACTCTGGTATTTAATGAGTATAAACTTATTGCTTAAACTCAAAAACTCTCAACTTGTGGATGAGATTATAAATAACTTATGATTAAAAAAGCTTGCGTGTTTAGATGATTCCTAAAAATCGCTTAGCTTCTTGGGTATTGTCTTTGAGAGGAATAAAAAGTATGCAAAACACATTAAGGGAAAGATACCATGAGTGCTATTAAGTATGTGTAGCAGTTCATTGTTTGGATATACAAGCTTGCTAAAGTAAGAGAATAAACCATTTAGAAGGAAGAAAAACAAAACGGAGGAGACACTAAACATCTCTAGTTTCCTAAACTCGTTATCTAAAACTAAATTATCACTTATAGGTGATCTCTCTATAGTTATTTTTATCGCTCCAATTAATACACCAAAAGCAAACAAGTGAAGAATAATTTTGGAAATTTCCTTAATGTTCATTTCGATACTTAGATAATGACCACCCCATAGTAGTAAATTAATCAAAGCTAGAATTAAAAGTAGTAGTATAGTTTTAATTTTAATAAAATCTGATAGTTTTCTTGGCGATATAGAAGCAATCCGACTTA
>CAWUIU010000136.1:0-8443 GCA_963922285.1 uncultured Oligoflexia bacterium
TATGAATTCAATATGGGCTTTATCCCAATTAGAAAAAAAGGAAAGCTACCGGGCGAGACGATATCTGTTGAGTATGAACTTGAATATGGTACAGATGAATTAGAAGTTCATACCGATGCATTTAAAGAAGGGGATAAGGTTCTTCTTATTGATGATCTTTTAGCAACAGGTGGTACGGCCATTGGAGCAATTAAGTTAATTGAAAAGCTTAAGGCCGAAGTTGTTACTTTTTCAGTGATTATTGATTTACCAGAACTTGGCGGTAAACAAAAGCTAGAAGACCTTGGACATAAGGTGCATACACTTGTTGAATTTGATGGGCTTTAATCTCGGTAGAATTCAACCAAAGTATTGAAGAATCCTTTAACTTCTTTTTGTGATTCTTCTTCTTCATAAAGACGCTTCTCTTCTTCAACCATTTTAAGAGCACCAAGAAAATTAATTCTCTTTGAAATAGTTGCTTCTAATTCTTTTAGGAATACATCCTCACGATAATCCATTTTATCTGTATGAAATACGATATTTGCAAGATGATGGAGTTGAGCGAGGTGGGAAGGCACGGTAATGAGATCAATGAATTTCTCTGGTGAGATTTGATTTTCAAGATCTGATCTTAAAATATCTAATTGCTTACTACTAAGTCTAGCGCTTGAAAGAAAGGATTCGATTTGTTGCCTTTCTTCTATCGTGACAATATTATCAACGTGAGTAATTGAGACAATTGCTCGCCATAAATTAAAGTAACTTTCAGGATCTTTTATTGCTTGTGCATTCATATCCTTATGTTAGTTCTTAAATTTTTATTATCATTAGGCAAAAAATACCGGCTCAATGAAAAATATAAAGAAAATTTAAGTCCTATGATTTCTTTTCCCTCTAAAACCGTCCCATTAAAATAGTTTATAATGTAGTGAGGTGTCATGCGTCGAGATGACATCATGGAGATAAATGAAGGTAAATGATTACTCATCACAATTGTCTGAGCTGAGAGAAAATCATCAAAACTCAGTAAATAAGCTCAAAGAGAGCTATGAAAATCAGATCAGTAATATTAAAGAGACAAATGATCTCTCGATGGATGAGCTGCGCCAAAATAACAAAGACAAGAGAAAAGTTCTTATTGAAGAAAATCAAGATAAGATAGACGTTCTTAGTAGGAGAACGACTAAATTATTGGATGATAGAAGACAGAATTACAAAGATAAGATAGCAGAACAGGCAGAGGATTTTAGAAAAAATAGGCTCGATCTTACTGAAGACTTTCAAAATAAACTCGGAACAATCAAGCGCTCTTATGATCACGCGCTCAGTGAGCATAAGTATCTTACAGGTCAACAGTTTAAAAATTTAAATGAAAATGTTCAAAATAAGATTGACTTGAAAGAGAGAAATACAAATAAGTTGGTTAAAGATATTCAACAGAAATCTAAAGAGACGATAAAAAAATTACGTGAAGATAACTCAAACACCAAGAAGAATTTAGTACTCACAAATCGTGATAGAGTAGATAATATAATTAGAGATAATAGTAAAGATATTAAAATATTGAAAGAGTATTACTCAGATAAACTCGAAGATGTCACAAGAGCAAGAAATACTGAATTAGAGAAGGTTAATGATCGCTATGCAATCGCGCTTCAGAAGTCGAGAGGTGACGACCGAAAGGAAATTGATAGACTTTCAAAGTCATTTGCAGACTCTGTCAATCGTTTAACAAAGACTGGTCAAACTGATTATCGGAAACTACAAGAAAAATTTGAAGATGATAGAAATACCGAATTACAAGATCATCAAGAGCAGCTATATCTTTTAAATCGAGAGAAGAATGAAATCGTCGATCGCTCTCTTCGTGGGGAAGGGGTCGAGTTTCAGAAACAAGAAATTCGTGACGCTTATGATGCTAAACTTGATGGTATGAATGAACTTCTTTTCGATAATCGAGTTAAGTTCGAAAAAGACATCGATAAAATGAAGAAGAGTTTAAGAGCTCAACTTGATGAGAAAAGTTTTAATGAACGAAAAAATACAGATCGCTTAAAGCAAGACTTTAATTCCACATTATATAAGAATATCGAAAAAACACGTAAAGAGCAGGCGATATTAGAAAAGGGGTACACTCGCGAACTAAGAAATAAAACTGCACAAAGTGAAGAACAAAATCTAAGAACAAATGAATACTATAAAGACCTTATAGCGAAACAAAGGGATTATTATGGTGAAACTGTTCAAAGATTAGAGCAATCTAATCTTGATAATGTCAAAAATCTACAACATGAATTCAATGTAGAGAAAAAGAGAATAAACACTGAGACTAGAACAGAGCTAGAGGCGACGGCTAAAGCACAAAGAGAAGACTTTAATTCCAAAGTCGATAAAATCACGGAAAGTTTTGAAGAGAAGTTTCGAATGAAGAGTCGAGAGCTCGAACGCTCTAGAGACTTAGCAGAAGCACAAATTTCTCGTTTAAATAAGAGTGCTAAAAATAGACAACAGGCAGAAGCAGAATTCTTTAGAGAGTCTTTAAAAACTCAAGAAGATATTATGAATCAAGATAAGGTCGAACTTCGAAAAGATTATGATCGCCGTGTAAAACAATTAAAGTATGCGTATGATTCTGAAGTCGATAAGATTAGACGTGAAAATGATGTAACAAATACAAAACTTGTCCAGAATCATAATGAAGATAAACAGAAAATGATTCTTGATCATCAGCGAGAGCTTAAGATCAAACTAAATAAAGCAAATGATAAGTTAAAGAGAGTCATGAATGATGCTGAGTTTGAAAAACAAAGAATTGTTGATAGTTACGAGAAGCGTCTTAAAGATCTTAAAAGAGCATATGAAATAGATAAGATTAATAACTATGGTGCTGAGCCATCTTAGTCATGAAGATAGTTGTTCAGAGAGTAAAATCATCACATGTAAAAGTTGAAGGAAAAGTTGTTGGTAGTATCGACAAAGGTCTTAATCTTCTCGTTTGTATGGAGCAAGGAGATGATGAGCAAAAGGTTAAGCTCGCCTGTGAAAAGATACCAAAACTAAGAATATTTTCAGATGAAAATGGACGCATGAATAAATCTATTACAGACATTGACGGTAAATTACTTTGTATTAGCCAATTTACATTATCCTGGAATGGTAAGAAGGGAAATCGGCCTAGTTTTGATCAGTCCATGTCTCCAGAAGATGCACGAATTCTCTTTGAGAAGTTTTGCTCTCAACTTAGAGATAAATTAGGTGCTGAAAAAGTTGAAACAGGTGTCTTTGCAGCCTCGATGGAGGTCGCGATTGTAAACGATGGTCCTGTAACTTTTAGCTTTGAGTATTAGTTAGCTTTTAGACCAAAAGTACTCGCTTGATCTGCTTTCTCTTTTTCTTTATTGTCGATTGTGACTGCAGCTTTCCAAATACCTGCAAAAATAAAAGCAAATGTTGCTGCAAAACACATAACGTGAAAAACTTCAATAAAGAGTGATGACGCAATCATTTCTTGATTTCTCACCGGATAGAGCCAGCTATTATCTGGAACAATTGATGTCTTAAAAACCTTTGGAGTTTGTGTACTCATAAATAAAATCCTGCCCATAAATACGGTTGCTTATGGTAAGTTTATAAGGCCTATCTTCAAACTCGACCATGATTTAAATCATTATTTTTCCTATTTTTATATCAAAAAATTGTATTGATTATTTTACATAGTTGCCCAAAGACACTAGACACTTTATCTCTAAGAGTTTATCGATTACCAAAATTATTAAAATTCCGTAGGGGGAAAAAATGAAAAATATTGCTTTAGCATTATCATGTCTATTTTTATTGTCTAGTTGTCGTACTTTTACTGGAAACCTTGAAGTATTAGAGTCTTTCTCACTTAAGACTAAGAAAGGTGAAGTAAAGCTTAGCGAAGGAACACAGGTTGCTAAAATTAAGGTTAATTCTAAAAGAAGTGTTACTCTTAAAGTAAATGGTGAAAAAGTTAAGTTAAAGTTAGCTAAAGGAAACAGATTCCCAACAAATGGTGAATTTGATTATAGCACAACGGTTACTGGTCAAGATGTAGCCGTTAATGGAGAAGTTACTAAAGAAGTAACAATGGGTGATAGAAGATCTTACGTAGAAACTTGTTATGAGTCATATCCATTAATAAGATGTTACAACGGATTTTGTGAAAGAGTTTACAGAAATGTTTATGGAACAAGAAGAGTTGTTTACCAAGACAAGACAGTTGAAGAAATTGTAAATGTAAATTTCGAAAAAGAAGATGCTGTTGTTGCTAAATTCAATGCAAATAACATTTCAAGAACAAGCACTCTTGTTGACTACGGTTTTTGTAATACTCCAAGAACTGGTGGTTACTATAGCGGTCGTTGGTACTACAGATACTAAAATTTATTTTTAAATATAACTTGCCCGTCAATGACGGGCTTTTTTTAGGAAGTAATATGAGAAATCTAATCACATTATTTGTTCTACTTGGAGTTTCTGCTCAAGCAGATGTTGTAACTAATGAAGATCGAACGACTATGATCAAAGAAGTCTTTAGCGAGGCTTATGATTGTTCAGCTCGAAATTTTAACTATGAACCATTTCTTAATGAGAAGTGTATTGATCAAGAAGTTGAATTCTTAAAGAGTTTTACACAAAAATTTATTCTTGATCCTGAAGGAAGAGTAATTCGTAACTTAAATAAAGTTAAAGATTGCCCTAAGAAAAATTATTATGGAGAGGCGTTTCTCCAAAAGACATGTATTGAAAATGAGTTTAAAGATATTAGTTTTGAATTAGACATTATATCTGAAGATAATGATCTTTATATTGGTAATAATTCTATCGAGTTAATCGATCGATTAAAAACTTTAAAAAGTCTTCTTGATACAATGAAGAGTTGTAAAGTTAAAAGTGATTATGGGACAGCATACTATAGACAAGCATGTGTTGCTAATAAGACGAAAAATATAAATAAAATCTTTAAAATTTCATTGTCGGACTCACGAGATGTAGAAAGAGACTTGTTAACAGCTCTTAAGTGTCAGGTTCGTAACTTTGATTATAAGCCTTATCTTTTAAAGTCATGTGTTGAAACAAGTATAAGTAATGTTCAATATGATTTAAATCAGATGGGTGAAACAGAGCTTTTGAAAGCAGTGTCTCTTGGTGACTTGAATAAAGTTAAGGAAATTTTAAATACCTCGACAGAAGAGATTGATCAGTTTGATGTTCTTGGTAGAACAGCATTAATCATTGCGATTCAAGAAGAAGATCTTGCTATCGCTAATTATCTATTAGATCAAGGTGCTAACCCATCATTGTTTGATGGAACTGAAGCTCCTGTGTTTGAAGCATTTAAGATTGGTGCTACGAGCTTAGTTAAGAAACTAGTTAAAAAAGGTGCTGCGAAGGATGCTTTAAATCGTGATAAAGAATCTCTTCTTACTCTAAGTGCTAAAGAAAATAAATATGATCTAGCAAGATTCTTATTTAATAATGATTATGATTTCACAACTGAATTTAATGGTAATTCTGCTTTTAATTTAGTTATTTCTGTGAAAGAAGAACTTGCGATTGAAATGGCTAATAAGTTAGAGGTTAAAGAATTAAGTGTTTATGTAAAAAATGCAATATCTGCAAGTTTTGGAAACTTTGTTCTTTCTGCCCTTGATCGTGGTTATGTTGCTTCTGGTAACAATGTTTATTCAGCTCTTTCGAGGCTCAATAAAAGTATCGTATATGAAATGATTACTAAGGAAAACTTAGAAACGACTTTCAATGATGGTCGATACTTAAGAGGTTATATTCTCGATCAGTACAGTGGCTATTTTTATGATTTACTGCAGATGGAGTTGTTCACAATTAGTGATGCTTATCGAACGAATGGGTATCCACTGTCTTTCAGAGCCCTAGATAAAGGAATCACTTGGATAGGACAATTTATAAAAGAAGACACTTTCGATGTAAAACCTATCATCTCTAATCATACAATACTAACTAAGCTTATTCGAAGTGAAATCAATAATAGTCTTAAATTTGATATCCTAAAAGTAATCCTTTCTAAGGGAGGAGACCTCTATAGACAAGTAGGTAACACTAGTGCCATGGAAATTGCATTTGTTTACAATCTTGGGCTTTATACAAAATTGTTAGATGAGAATTACACAAGTATTGATAAAAGTTTCTTTAAAGGAGGATCTACTCCTCTTAAATATTCTTATACTTTCGGAAATGGTATGTATCGAAGATTTGTCATTGAAAGAAATGCCGACTTTTCTGTTAAGGAGAATTCTGGGAATTCTTATATCGAAAAGGTTTTAGAAAATGAGTATATTAGAGAGTTATATTTAACAAAAGGTAATTTTAAAGGAATCAATGAAGTTTTCAGTACTGGTGAAACGCCTGTCACAAAGTATGTCAAAGAAGGAAACTTTGAGTTGTTAAAGTTGCTACTAAATAGATCTGAAGTTGATGTTAATGCCTTAAATGAAAATTCTTCTAATGCTCTTCATTTAGCAGCTGAGATACAAAATGAAGAGTTAATAGATATTCTTCTTACATATAATCCTGATAAATCTCTTATCGATGGAAGTGGGCGAACTGCTTATCAAATTGTTAAAGATGCAAGAGATGATGTTTTCTTTTTAGGATTTTTTAAGAAAGCAAGACTTAAGAAATTAATGGAAAAGCTTAAATAAAAATTAAAGGGCCAGCAATGCTGGCCTTTTTATTAGTACTTAGCCCAGTGTGGTTTTTTCTCTTCTCTAGTATCAAGTTTGAACATGTGCTCAACTTTCTGAAAAAGATTTTGTGATTCAAAGAAGTCTTCCACTTCTTCTAATTGAATTTCTTCATCAATATTAAAGGGAACACCTTGAACTTCGAAGTTCAGTTCAATGTCTTCTTTCTTGGCATTAATTAGTAATGTGTAAAACTTTATTTGACCTTTTTCGAGAAGTTTTTTCTTCTTATGATTGAGAAACATAACAAACTTATAATCTGTCTCTTGTCCGACTCGAGTTTCTATTATGTAATTTATGTTATCAACATCACAGCTAAACTTCACTTAAATACTCCGGTACTTAGATCTCATCTATCATTGGATTACTTGCATATGATAACATATAGTTATTGAACAAGGATATATAAATGAAGGTTAGTTATTTAAAAAATAATGAGGAAGAAAAGATGAATGAAGAAGATAAAAAAGACACTCCAAGAAGAATCTTAGTTGGCTCAGAAAATAGAACAAAATTAAATAATCAGGCATTTGAGCAAGATATCTTAGTGGTAGCGAGTAAGTTAAAAAAATATATTAAAGACAAGCATGGTCTAAATACCTCTGCCAATGTGATGCCTGCTCTTTCAAATATCTTAAGAGTTGCATGTGATAGAGCAGTTGAAAGTGCGATGCAAGAAGGTCGTAAAACATTAATGGATCGCGATTTTTAGCAATGAAGTACTATGTAGTCTTTGATAAGACTATTGATCAATGTGATAAATCTAGTTCGCCAGTTCTTTTTAAAAATGAATACCTGGTCATTTATGAAGGTGATAAAAAAGCTAAATCTTTGAGCGAATTAGAGCTTGGTGATAATGAAATAATTGAGCTACTAAAGGCTCTTAGTTCGTTCTTTCATTTCATAGATGATCAACAAGATCAATCTCAATTTATTCCAGAAATATTATGGCCAAGAGAATGTGAAATTGAAGATGAGATCACACTCTTTGGAGGAAGTTTTAATCCTTGGCACGATGGTCATAGTGAATGTGTGCGTCAGGCTCAAGAAATGAAGAAAAATGTAGTTATTATTCCAGATCATAGTCCTTGGAAAGATAATGTTATTAGAAATCCTTTATGTTTAATAGAAACAATTTACAAAAATACAAATGGCAAGGTAATTATATATCCAGAATTTAGTCTCAGAGGGGAGCGTAATCCTACTTCTAAATGGATATCTCGAGTTCAATTACAAAAGATTAGCTGGTTAATGGGAGCCGATACATTCAATAACTTTTTAAAATGGTTTGATGTTGAAACAGTTATTGAGAAGCTAAATGAAATTATTGTTGTTCCAAGAAGAGAAAAATTGTGTCACTTGACCTTACTTGAGCTTGAGGGGAGGGTGAGAGTCGTTAGTTTGGGTAATCATCAATTTGAAAACCTATCATCTACTCAAATGAGGAATACAAAAGAAGAAATTTAGATCTGTTGGAATTTAAAATTATTTTCTTTATAATTAAGGAATGAGACTTATCTTATTTATCTTACTTATCTTTTTTTCTGTTACTGGTTCTGTTTTTGGTAGAATTAAAACTAATAAGAGTCAGTTTTATAAGAATGGCAAACTTATGGTTTCAACTCATTATAGTCCTCCTTGGTCCTATGAGGATTGTCGAGGGATAGAGATAGACATTGTCAGAGCAGCTTTTAAAGAGGTTGGAATTGAGATAG
>CAWUIU010000137.1:0-8442 GCA_963922285.1 uncultured Oligoflexia bacterium
CCCAGTACCAATTAGCTTAAGTCTAACTCCACTAACACGCTCCATTGCTTCTAATAAAAACTCAAATCCCTTATAAGGAACATTACGACCAATGGCCAACAAATTTCCGGAGAACTTTTGTTTCAATGAAAAATACTCGGACCCTTCTACAGGAAAAGGATTTACTCGAACTTTCTCTTTCTCTATATATTTTACAACTGAAGAATGGTCTCGTAATTTATCTGAAGAAACCATAAACTCGTCAAAAACAAAACTTGTCCAAAAAAATATAAGCTCATAGATTTTTCCAAAAATCTTTTGTGTCATCAGGTCACTGTGGTAAACACCAATAATTTTAACCCCACTTTCTCTCAAATAGAAATAAAAGAGAAAAGTCCACAGGTGCATTGTTGGATTATGAAGATGTACATAAACTCGATCATAACTTTTATACTGAAGTATAGAACGAGGTAACCAAAAAAAGCGGGCGACAAATGGTGTCGAAAAACGGAAGAAGTCCATCTTATATTCTTCTACTGTTTCTCCAAAGTTACCTAAGTATGTTCTATTCTCATAACCAAACGAGACAATTGATACATCGTCACCACTTTCTGCATGAGCCTTCGTTATCATCTTTGCAACAAGTTCAATTCCACCCATATGAGGAGGATAAAATTTTGAAAGCTGAAGAACTTTAGTCATTGATTTGTTGAATAACTAATACACTTGAAAGTATCGTCGCAATAACACCAATTAAAGAGGTGTAATACGCTCTATTCTCATAATAATGAGATTTTCCAATAAAAACAGAGTCCCCTGGTTTAAAAGTTTCTGTATAAACATTTTCATTTCCACCTTCAGATAAGTTATATTGGATAACTTTTAACCGTCCCTCGTCTGATTTTCGAGTTAACTTAACGTCTTCTAGTGAAGCACTTGCAGATGGGCCACCAGCAATTGAAAGACCATTAACAACTGTTGTATTTACAGGTAAGAAATGTAAACCCGACTTTTTGACTTCTCCCCAGAAGTGAACAGGTATTAATACTGTATCTTTAACAGACGGTGAAAAGAAAACTGATCCATAACTCTTTTGCATTCCTTTAACTTCAGATGGAAGTGCAAATTCTTTTAAGTTAAACTTTGCATTCTTAGCAAAAGCAAAATTCGTAAACATGAGTGAATAGATTGCTATTACTGCCGTTAATTTCGTCATTTTTATCTCACAAGAGTTTCTTTAAACATTAATAAAATCGATATAAAATATATCAAAGAGTATTTATGGTAACAAATGATAATTTAAACACAGAGAGTCATTATCAAACTGTGGAAAGTAATAAGAAAAATGAAAGTACTTTCTATGGCAAG
Organism: uncultured Oligoflexia bacterium; assembly: GCA_963922285.1. Classification (GTDB taxonomy): domain Bacteria; phylum Bdellovibrionota; class Bacteriovoracia; order Bacteriovoracales; family Bacteriovoracaceae; genus Halobacteriovorax_A. Next base: position 1,348 of record CAWUIU010000137.1, read on the forward strand.
CTATCGACAGTTTTTTATATTTTTATCACAGTCTATTACATCGCGAACTTTCTTGGCCTAGCGCAACTCAAATTTATCTACCTCGGATTCATTATTCTTTTTGGAGTCATGACTTTTTATCTTAGACCTGCAGAAATACTTCCCTTTTTCTTCCCTTTTGCATTAATTGAAGGCCAAGGGCGAATTATATGGGCATATCATCCTGCCATGAGACTAATTTTTGATGTTTTCTTAATAATCGTAGCTGTCAAAGCATTTATAAAAAATAAAAAAACCATCGATCGAAAAGCAATCCCAAATTATATCTTCTTTTTGATTTTCTTCCATTTCTGCTGGTATTTTGTGCAACTATTTAATCCTAATTCAATTTCGCCCTTTGCAGTATTAACAGCTGTCAAAATTTATATTATTCCATTTATTCTCTTCTTTAGCTTTCTTACAAATGATGGTCTTACATCAGATAAGAATCTTCTTAAGATCAGAAACTTAATACGATTTACTGCCCCCCTCGCTGCACTTTTAGCAATTTATCAATTTAATGGAGGTGAGCAATTTCTTTATAAAATTCATAGCTATTACAAAAATATTGTTGGTATTCGTTTCTCAGGAGCTCTTTATCGACCTTTTTCAACTTCACACTTACCTGGCGGATATGCTTCACTCCTTGCATTATTTTTGCCACTTCTTTTTGTAATTCCAGAGAAGAAAAAGACTTTAAAAGCTTTAAACTTTTTCATTGTAGGGATTTGCCTTTATGCAATGTTTCTAGCACAGGTTCGAAGTAGCATAATAAAAGTCACTTTAGCACTATCTTTAATTCATCTTGGTCTATTCTTAGTCGGAAAGAATCGAGCAAAGAAAATTTTCCTAACCCTCGCAGGAGTAACCCTATGTAGTTTACTCTTTCCATACCTTCCTATAACAAAAGATATAAATTTGTCTAAGTATCAAGTTGCAATTGATAGACTTACATCAATAACCAGAGTGGAAGACCTTGCAAGCTCTCGAGAAGGACCAGCTAAAGTCATCTCTTATATACTTATTAAATTAGGTGAAAATCCGATGGGACTTGGTCCAGGTAGAACAGGAGGAGTTAGTAACCTCCACTTAAGTAAAATTGACAATGATCCAGTATATAATCGAGCAGCAAGTTGGGCCTGGGACAACTTATTTGTGAGCCTTACGATCGATTTTGGAATAGGTATGTTCTTCTATCTTTTAACAATCATACTTCTCCCAATAAAACTTTGGAATTTGGCCATCCGTTTTTACTTAAAAAAAGACAAAAGATTTCAAGTTGTCCTTGTGACAGCCTCTACAACCCTCATCATTTTCTTAGGAAACTGGGGAGGAATACTATTGCCGTATAACCCCGAATCATTTAGCTACTGGTACTATGTAGCGCTAGGATTTAAATATGTCTCTACAAGAAATAGGTAAGCAATATTCACTAACAATGCAATATATCTCAACAACAAAATTATTTAATGTTGTACCGCTAGATATTTTACTCCATATTACTATCGGCTATATCGTCTACATAGGAATAAAGAATATTCTAAAACTAAATTACACTATTAGCTATATTGTAATTCTCGCACTTGAAATACTTAAGGAATTTATCGATTCATTTTCAATGACAAATACACTAGAAGAAAATATTAAAGACTTCATTGCGACAATGTTAATACCTACGACTCTTTTACTTATAAAGAGAAAGAAGAACAAAAACAAGTTAAATTAATTACTTAAAAAACCTTCGAAAAAAGCCTTTAGGTTTCTTATCTTCAACATTATCCTCAACTGGAGCACCATCGAAGAGAAAGCCTTTCAAAGTTACTCCATAGTCTCTAAAAAAGTTTACAATATGATCGATTTCTTCTTTCTTTGTTCTACTTTGAGCAACAATAAGAGACAAACATTCAAATCTTTCTAGCATAGGAAAGTAAATGGTTAATGATGTTTGAATACGGTGTATTTCAGGAACATCCCAAAAAATGAGATCGTAGGAGTCGAGAAAGATATCGATATTTTCAATTAAATCCTCATCTTCCTCCGCAGTTTTTTCATTCAGTAATAACTCTTCTAAACTTAAAAAGTCAAAGTGATCATGAAATGTTAAGACGTTAAAAGTCATCTCATTACCTATATCAACTTCATGTGCATAATCGAAATTGATCACATCACTGAAATAACCATTTTCAAGACCTTCTGTGACGATTGCAATTTTTAGATCCTGTTGATGATCAAAGAAGCTAGCAAGGCCCATTATCGTCTTTTGCTGAGAAGTATGGTAGCCCGTTGAACTTATCGCAAACGATTTAATCCCTGATTGATAGTCACTTAAGAAGGAAGCACCTATTTTAAATAGCTCTTGGTGATTTTCGACCTTATAGAAATGCCTAGCCCTTCGCTTTTTAGAAGATTTTTTTAGGGATAAAGTATCAAATGAATGTTCTTCAAATTTTCTTTCTGCCATCAGTCTGCGAGAACCAATCCTTTTATTGGAACTTGATATTTCTCAAAATAGTCCTTTATAGAATCAAGATCTTTATATTTTGAAACATTAGATTTAACAATAAGACTTACATTATCTAAGAATCTAATGATCGGATAAAAAAGTTCCTTTTTGTCATCCATTAAATTAACTAGAGGTAAATCCCACAAGATTACATCAGAACTCTCAGAAAAAGACTCAATAAACTCTTCTAATTCTGCATCTTCGATTTGGTTGATAATGTTCCAAAGCTCAGAGTAATCAACAATTTCGATACCGTTTATTGCGTAACAAGTAAAACTCAATCCCTTATAAAAAAGTGGTTTTTGAACTTCCTCTAAATCAGGTATAAGCTTGTGATAAAGACTATTATGAAATGAGTCCGTTACAACTGTTACAGTTACACGTGCATTATAATTTAAGAATGAAGAAACTCCCAAAACTGTTTTTTCTTTTTCTGAGCTCGAATTTATACTATTAAAAGCAATATTTTTTATACCTCGATTGAAGTCTTGAAGATAGCTATCCCCTAGTTTAAATAGCTCTAAATGGTTGACAGCTCTGTAATACAACTTAGAAAGTGACTTACTATTATTCCTCTTAAACTCATGTTTAGAAATATTTAATTCAACATTCTTCTCTATAACCTCTTCAGCATTAATTTTATTGACATCATCATTATCACTCATACTAAGGTTTACGAATGGTCTTAACATATCGTCTTCAAGCTTCACCTTCTTCTCTGTATCTATGATATCAGTTTTAGTGAATTTTTTTGCTTTATCAACAAACATTTTAAGATTATTAAACTCATCATTCAGGCTTGGTTCATTCTTATCACTTTCAGACTTTCTAAGTATTGTAGCTAATTCTTCAAATTCATTTTTCAAATTAGACTTTCTTCTTCTATCAAGAAAAGATTGATTAATTTTTTTTTCAAAGCTTATCATTGAAAGTGATTCAATTGAAACTGGATTATGAGCCCCTTCATTTTTCTTATCAAAGTGTAGGTTCATTCTTTTAAGATCATTGACCTTTACTTCCTCGATAGTGATCTTATTTATTTTTTTATTATTTTGAAGATAGCTTTTTAACTCATCACTTGAAATTTCTTGAGTGCCACCGTTCTTCTTCTCGACAGATATCCTTGTAACTTTCTCATCTGTTAACTTATCTAACTTTTTTGCCATCGACTCTGGTACATTAAATATCAAATTTCCACAGGCCTTTGTCGACTTTCTTAACGCAAAATCTGGCAATGACTTTTTTCCATCATTTCGACTTTGTTGTAGAGAGTTTTGAGAATATATTATACTTTTCTTCGCTGTCATTAATCTCACTAAAAATAAAGCTTCATTAAAGTTTTTATCGGTAAGTCTTGGAAATATTATAAGAGTTAATTAGCCTAAACCTATAACTTATTGATTCTTGGTCATAGCATCTGAAAAAATTGCCACAATAATCTGTTCCACAACAAAACCATGAATATATCCTCATAATTTACTCTATTTCACACCTATTTTTTCCTAGTATTTCGGACCAGAATATACGGTTAAAATAGAAATAATTCTTAAAAAAGGCAAAAATTATGAAGGTTCTATCCCTTGGCTCCGGATTTGAAAAGCTTGATGGTGAAGTTACGACAGTAGATATTGCTGTAGAAACAGATCCAGATGTTGTGTGCGATCTTAACGTAAGACCTTTTCCATTTGAAGACTCTTCTTACGATATGATAGTAATGTTTGATGTTATTGAACACCTTGATCAAGTTGTAGAAACTCTTTATGAATGTTATCGAATTTTAAAACCAGGTGGTATTCTCCATATGAAAACGCCACACTTTTCATCAGCAAACTCGTATACTGACCCAACTCATAAGTGGCATCTTGGTTTTTATAGTTTTGACTTCTTTGTTCCTGGACACGAAAGATTTTATTATAGTAAAGCAAAGTTTGAAATTCACTATCGAAAGCTTCACTTTCATCATCATCGTTTGTTAAACCCTCTTCTAGAGTGGTTTGGAAATAAGTACACATGGACATATGAACAAAAGTTAGCGTGGATGATTCCAGCTTGTTACATAGATATTAAGTTAAAGAAAGTCTAAAACTTTGTCACTGACAATCTTCTTTAAACCTTCTTGATAAAAGTAAGGTTTAAAAAATCCAGTATAATGTTTGCAAACAGTAGATGTTTCAAGTCCCTTTTCGATACTTATTAAATAGTTATCACTTAACAAAGAGACTCCTTTTCTTGCAGCACAAAGAGCATGTATAGTTTGTTCAGTGACCCATTTATTTTCATATAACTTTTTTGACCTAACAAGACAAGACTCTATAAAAGAAAGATCAAGGGCATCCCTATCAAGAACAAAAAGTCCCGAATTGATATTTACCGGAACAGTGCATCCTGCAAGTTTTTGTGCTTCTTCAATTGAAATACTATAGGCAAATTGAAAATCTTTATTATAAACATTCTTACCCTGCTTGATTGCACTAATAAACTCTTGAGGGCGATTAAAAAAGACGATATCGGAGTCAACATGTACAATTCTCTTCGCTCTTGAATAGTAAAAATAATCAAATACTTTTAGTGTTGCTACATTTGATTTTCGATAGGCAACAGACTTTGAATAATTATGTTTCTCTAAGTACTTAGTTATCTCTGTATCTGAATCACTTCTTTTAATTATTCGAGCATTAGGAAAGTGGTCTTGCAATATTTTGATTTGATATTGAAGTAGCCCTCCATCATGAATAACAAGAGGATATTTTACATCTAAAAACTTGTAGAAAGTTTTTAAAGACCAAATTATGTTAAGATAATCCTTTCTCCAGGTCAGACAATGAACTTCAACCTCATTATGGTCTAGTTCAGTAGGGATCGGAGCTGTTTTTAGTATTTTGCTTTGAATACTTTTTCTCTTTAAGAAGTTTAGTAATCCTTCTCTACGTGCTTCTTGAATTTGAATCCACCAAATTTTTTGACGGAGTATTTTTCTAAAAAAATTAATCATTCATTAACTCATTATAAGTATTAATAACTTCATTTTCATCGATTTGCCATAAACATTCTGCCCGAAGATATTTACATTTAGGCCAATAAGGAAAACCGTCTTTATTTTTATGACAACTTCTGCATTCAAGATCATTTGCAATGACCTTTATATTTTTATTCTTTATATTTGCAATTTTGTATTCATTAGTTGCGCCAAAAAAAACCATTATTTTTTTATTATATGCTGTAGCAAAATGCAGCACTGAAGTATCATTACAAATTACGAGAGATGCCTTCGATATGGTTTCCAAAAGTTCTGGAATCGTTTGTTTGCCAGACTGATCACTTATTCTTTGTGATTCAAAATTTAGTAAAGAAAGTAATCCTGCAACAATTTCTTCTTCTCCTGGGCCACCAGTAATTATTATCTTATCATCACCAGTATCAAGTATGTGCTGAACGAGAGAAGCAAGCTTTGTAGTAGGGTACATTTTCGTTTCTTGTCCATATCCAGCAACAGAAGGATGAACAACAACATATTCTTCAAGCTCTTCACTTTTCATATTTAGCTGAAATGAATCGTCTTGATAACCAAATGCATTTGTTATTTGCATGAAATATTCAGGCCAATAGATTGGATAGTCATCACTATTTTTGTCCAGAATATAATGACATGTTCTCTTTAAAAATCCTAAATCAGAAGAAACAAGATTTTGTACATTGATCAGGTGCCCAACTAGACGTCCACAGTCAGCAGGACGTGAGCCCATTTCTAATACAATCATCGTATCAAAACGAAGACTTTGAAGCTCTTTAGGGACTTGACCAATTCCTGAAACTTCATAGAAAGGACGAGGGTCAATAGGGATGATTCTAATTCCATCAATGTCAGAAAATAGTTTTTCAACAGCTTTGTTTAAACAAAGGGTAAAACTGACATCTGGAAATTTCTTTTTAAGACTCTTTACAACTGGTATTATCCACATAGAATCGCCAAATGAGTCAAGATTCCATATAAGCACAGAATTACCAATATCAATCTGTTCTTTACTTTTTACACTAAATTTTAAATTGTAATAAAATGGCAAGAAAATATTACCATAGAGTCTTTCAACGAAATACTGTTTATAAAGATAACGAAGTTTTCGACTTATTAATTTTTTTATTTGCGTAACCATTTAATTCTCTCTAGAAAGAAGTGACGATCTTTCTTGTTCATCAGTAAAACAATGACACAAATTAAACATATTAAATAAACAAAAAAACTATAAAATATGAAAGCGCTCCAATTTTCCGATATCAAAAAATTCATATGATAAGTCATCCCAAGAATAAATAAAGTAAAAATCAAAGGTAGGGATACGGCCTTTACGACCAATAAAAATTTTATTTTATAAATGTCATGCATTAAATAGAGAAGCCAAGGTATATTAACAAAACAGTTTGCTATTAAGGTTCCTAATATAGGTCCTATCTCACCATAGGAGTAAGTAAAGAAAATTGAAAATAACAAATTTGTTCCAAGTCCAATTTATTGCATTTTAATAGCCCGGTCCAAATGATGAGTTGTCGATAAGCACCACCCGCAAATATTCATTTCT